>JACZQS010000366.1 GCA_022545625.1 Pseudomonadota bacterium | reverse complement strand
CGAGCCAACTCCCTGGTGAGTATTTTACGTTCTGTAGCTGACAGGTTGTCGAAGGTCAATTTAGTATTGCCAGAGTTTTTCATGGCTCTCCTCTCATTTTAGTTAAATGCCTATCGTTATTTATGGTTACTCGCAGCTTGTGTTAGTGTCTATCAATTAATGTTCATCGGCATCATCATTTAAATAGTGACTCATTACGCCTTAGAAAATTCATCTTTTCGTCGAGCGAAATAGGCTAGCTAATTTTAGAGTCCATTCACATTCGATACGAGGCGAGGTCGGTGAATTTTGTTTTCTTGCCAGGGTATCCAAAGCGAGTTTTACATGCCAGATTATGGGTCCTCATCCGAATAGTCAGTCGCCTCGTCCCTGGCGAGCTGTTGAATACCCTCTATCACCGAACCGGTAGGATGCGCCGCTGTCGCCGTGTTGTGCCCCTGTTTATTGCGCGGCACCGCAGCGCTTCGGGTCATTCTATAGAGGGCATATATACCCATTAGCCCATGGACCCCGCCCATCGACCAGAAAAATGCCTGTTCGCCAAACTGGTCCATAATGCTCGCAATCAATACCGGACCCAGTACTGCGCCAAGCCCCCCGGTCAATACCAGGGCGCCACTCGCGGCGATCATTTGGCTCGGGTGGAGGTGGTCGTTGGTATAGGCGATACAGATCGAGTAGAGAGGAATCGCGAGTCCGCCAAAAAGCCCCACGGATAAAAAAAGCAGCAGTTTAGAATCCTGCGATAAAGGCACGCAAATCGCCGCGGCCAATGCGGCAAGCAGGGTTACAATGGTTAAAATGATACGTCGATCAAAATAATCTGACAATGCGCCGACAGGCCATTGCAAAACAACCGTACCTAATACTGCAGCAGCCATAAAATAAGATATATTTTCGACGTCGAGGCCAATACGTGCCCCGTAAACCGGGCCCAACGCAAAAAATGTCGCGATCACCAGTCCGACCGCGAACATACTGACAATACCGAGTGGTGACAATCGAAACAGTTCACCCAGGCTGATATCGACCGATTCCCGAAACGCTGGTGGTGAACCCGCAGATAACAATAACGGTATCACTGCTAGCGATATCAATACCGAGGCGAGGATGAACAACCGAAACTCGGTAGGGTCGGCCAGGTTGAGTAGGAGCTGACCGACGCCGACGCCGAGGTAGGATACGACCATGTAAAGGGAAAGCAATTTGCCGCGATTTTCGTTGGTGGCTCGATCATTCAGCCAGCTTTCCGCGACAATGTATAATCCGGCAAAACAGAATCCACTGATAAAACGTAGTGCGATCCAGGCCGGGATCTGGATAAAAACCGCGTGTACCAGGATAGCTGCTGAGGCCAGCGCGGCGAGTGCGGCAAAAACCCGGATATGTCCAACCTGGGCAGTGATCCTAGGTGTCATGATCGAACCCAGCAGGAATCCGACGTAAAACGAGGACATCACCAGGCCAGTTATCGTCGCCGAAAATCCTTCCTGATCGGCGCGTACCGCGAGCAGGGTGCCCTGCAGGCCGTCGCCCAGCATGAGGATACCGAATCCGAGTAACAGAGCCCAGGACGAGAGTAGCGCCGAGCTAAATGATGCAGGCCTGGCCCGCATGTTGCTCATACCGGCCAGACGACTGGAAATGAAGGATGATCCATCGCATCACCCGGATTCAGCCTGACTTCGCTGAAAGGAGGTGAGGTTGCCCAGGGGCGTATAGCAAAACGCGCATCATCGCCGAGCCAGCGGGTAGAAAATCCGCGACGACGGGTTTTCAGTCCGGTGGTTGCCGGCGCACCGTGAATTGTGCGCATATGGAAGACGATACAGTCCCCTAATTCCAGGTCCCAGGACAGGAGATCGACCTCGCTGCGCTGGGCATCGATATCAGGGATTGTATCGAAGCCTGGCTGGTCCTCTGCGTAGTTTTGGTGATCGATGAACAACCGGGGGTAGTAGAGCACACCACTTGCCTGCGAGCCGGCGACAAATTCGGGGCAGGCAGATTTCGGCACCTTATCCAGTGGTAGCCATATTGAGCACAACTGGTTGCCATCGACACCGTAATAGGGCTGGTCATGGTGCCAGGGGGTTAGCTCGCGGGTTCCCGGTTCCTTTACCAGTACGTGCTCGTGATAGATGCGCGCAGTTTTCGACTGCATCAATCGCGCGGCAATTTCGGCTGCCGGAGAATTCATTATAAAATCGCGGTATTCGTCGATGCGCTGCCAGTTGCAATAGTCATCATAGAATCCACCGGGTTCGCCTTTTTTGGTATAGACGGTATGATCAGGACCTGGATCGGCAAAGTTTTTATCGA
>JACZQS010000093.1 GCA_022545625.1 Pseudomonadota bacterium | reverse complement strand
CTCCCTGGGGAAATTGGCTAGGGGTATCTGTCAGACTAGCAACGCTCGATTCTTGCTCGCTATTCTTGACAGGAGCTTGTTTAGCGATGGTCGCCAATTTGACAGCGCCCGATTCCGCGGTGCCGGTTTCAACCGGCATTTGGCTAATCGGTTTTGTGCGCTCGGTAGACGAGCTGGATTTAGAGCTCTTTTGACTCTTGTTAGAGGTAGTACGTCGGGACTTGAGACTGCTCAAATGAGCTTGTGCATCTTCAACCCCTAGTTCTACTGCCTTCTCATAATAAAATATTGCTATCGCAATATCCTGTTGCCGCCGTGATTTGACCCAGTTGTTATGAAAGATGACTCCGAGTGCATAATTGGCATCGGGGGAGCCCTGAACTGCTGCCATTTTATACCACTCGACAGGATCTTCTGCGTCGTCCGATTTGTTGGTCTTCGACAGGCTATATAAAATATTACCGAGTAAATATTGAGCGTCTGAATCGCCGGACAATGCCAGCGGTTTAATCAAAGATATTGCCTGATGCGGTAACCCTGCATAATAAATCTGGATGGCATTATTCAGCTCAGCTGAGCTGGCGACCACGGAGTTTGAAACCATCAGCAATACAGGTATTAACCCTTTGAGTATCTGTTTGATATACCTATCCATTATTTAACGCCCTAATTTCATTCGTTATAGTGGTCACCGTAGATATATATTACATTTATTATCTTCAATAGTAACTTCGATATTAGGTCACTGTTTAATCGGGAATACCTTGATGGCGTTCTCCTTTTCAATGATTTTTGGGTATCGGAGTATCGGCGAGCCGAAATCAGCTTTCGTCCTCGCCTGTTGCGGAACTGTCTTCCGGTATAAGCTCCTGGTCACTGTGGTCGCGTTGCATTGCTTCGCGAATGGCAACTTCCTGTTGCATGAACAGTTCCCGGTAGCCGGGACCAATGCCGCTATCGGCAGACGAGACCCAGCTGTCGAACATATCGTCGCTGGTTTCATCTTCAGTTCTGATAAACGTATTTTTCAGTTGCTCGGCACGACGAGAATTAAAACCAAGGCGTGTCAACGCCTCGCAGGCAAGATCCAGGGCAGAATGATAAGTTTCCTTGACGATAAATTCTGCACCAGCCTGTTTCAACTGATAGTAGTGAATCTGGTCGAAGGCACGAACCAGTAACGCCACGTGCGGATGGCGGCGTTTCAAGTGCTCGACCAATCCAACAGCGCGTTCGCGATCATCGATAGCAATCACGAATAAATCGACTTCATCGATACCGGCCGTTTCAAGCAGCTGTGGACGGGTTGCATCCCCGAAATAACCTTTAATATTAAGATTGCGGAGGTTTTCAACCAGCTTTGCATCATAGTCGAGTACGACGGTATGAATTCCATTGGCTACCAGTAAGCGGTTGACAATTTGACCGAAACGCCCCATTCCTGCAATCAACACGGTGCCTTTTTCATCGATTACATCCTCGTCGCGCTGCACCTGGCGTTTTTCAAACCTGGGTACAACAATCTTTTCAAAGAAAATAAACAGTACCGGGGTAAAGAACATCGATAGAGCGACGACTATACCCAGTAGCTGGGCAATGTCGTCCGGCAATACCTGGTTTTGCACGCTAAAGGCGAGTAACACGAATCCAAATTCTCCTGCCTGCGCCAACCCCAGGCTGACCAGCCAGCGATTACTGAAATGAATACCAAACATTTTTGCCAGCGCATGGACGATGGACGCTTTCACCAGGATTACCGCCGCGGTAATAGCGCCAATCAGTAGCCAGTCAGCCGACAATACATCGAAGTTAATTCCGGCACCAACGGTGATAAAGAATAAACCGAGTAGCAAGCCCTTGAATGGTTCTATATTGGCTTCCAACTCGTGGCGGAATTCACTATTGGCCAGTACCACGCCAGCAAGAAATGTACCGAGCGCAGGGGACAATCCAACCAGGCTCATTAATGCCGCGATACCGATCACCAGCATCAATGCGGTGGCAGTAAACACCTCGCGTAACCCGGACTGGGCGACAAATCGAAACAATGGCCGACTCAGGTAAAAGCCACCGAGTACGACTGTGGCAATTGCACCGAGCACAACGATCGCGTACACCCAGTTGGGTAATCCTGAAACCAGATCAAGCTGTGGATTAGATTCTGCCACCTGGCTTGCAATACTACTGGTAACCTGTACCAGTTCGGGAAGCTCCAGCAGTGGAATCAATGCCAGCATCGGAATCACCGCAATATCCTGGAAAAGCAGTACCGAAAAAGCAGCACGGCCGCCTTCGGACCTGGTCAGACCCTTCTCTTTCAGGGTTTGCAATACGATTGCGGTGGACGACAGGGCCAGAATTAAGCCTATGGTCAATGCGATTCGCCATTCGATGTTGAACATCAGTGCGATTGCCATGAAGGCGCCGGTGGTTAGCGATACCTGCAAACCCCCCAGGCCAAGTAGACGTTGACGCATCGACCACAGCAGTCGGGGCTCCAGTTCCAGCCCCACCAGGAACAACATCATGACGACGCCAAATTCGGCAAAATGTTTTAGGGTTTCGGTTTCTTCACCGACCAGGCCAACCACCGGGCCGATGATAACCCCGGCGATCAGATATCCCAGCACCGAGCCAAGACCCAGTCGTTTTGCCAGGGGCACCGCAACGACCGCTGCGCCGAGGTATATAAAGGCCTGGATGAAGTAGCCGGTCATACCTGTGAAGCTAAAAATCCACGATCTAAAAAGTAGGAGGGTTACGCATAGTTTGCGATTTCGATCAAATTTAAATCGGGATCTCGAAAATAGAAGGATAGGATCGGACCCCCTGCCCCCGATCGCTCGACCGGACCCTGTATGACTTCTACACCCAGGTTTTGCACATGCGCCATTGCCGTATCTAGCGGGGTTTCCGTGACAAAACACAAATCACCCGAACCGGGTGTCGGTGAATCGGCTTTGGGTTCGAACTCCTTTCCGTGTTGATGCAAATTTATCTTTTGTGAACCAAATTTCAGCGCGATTCTATCCCCGCCGAAAGTCTCCATTGCCATGCCGAGGGTTGCTTGATAGAAATCGACCGTTGCCTGGATGTCCCTGACGGTCAGAACAATATGGTCGATTGACTTTATTTTCATCGGTTAATATTAACAAATTAACCGAAATCAAGAGTGGATAATCGTAAGTCCGATAGACTGCTAGTCCCCTTCGGCGACACCGCGTCGGCGCCAGGCAGCAAGTTGCTCTCTGATCGAAGGTAAAAATATCAACACTATCGCGAACACCAGCATCGTAGTCGTCATTGGACGTTCCCACATGAAACTAATGCCGTCGTACAAGTTCATCGCGCGGGCAAAATTATCCTCCAGCATTTGCCCGAGAATAAATCCGATCAGCATGGGTGCCAGCGGAAAGCCGGCAAAGCGCATGATAGTTGCCACTATGCCCATGCCGGTGAGTATCAGTAGTTCGGTAGCATTGTTCTGGCCGATATAGCTTCCCATCATCGTGAAAAATAATATGAACGGGATCAGGTAATTACGCGGCACCAGTAATAATTTGGCAATATAGGGAATAAGCGGCAGGTTGAGGACCAGTAATACAACATTACCGATATACATGGATATGATCACGGCCCAGAAAATCTCCGGGTTATCGACCATCAGCCGCGGCCCCGGGGTGACATTGAGGGCAATCAAGGCGCCGAGTAAAATAGCCGTGGTGCCGGATCCCGGAATACCAAGCGTCAACAGTGGCACAAACGACCCGGTACAAGCAGCATTATTTGCGGTTTCGGGTGCCGCCAGCCCTTTGATTGAGCCTTTGCCAAACTCGGCCCGGTCTTCGCCTTTGGCCAGGTTGCGCTCGACAGCATACCCCAGAAATGAAGCCAGGGTGGCACCCGCGCCAGGCATCACGCCGATCAAAAATCCCTGGATCGATTGTCGTCCAATGACAGGCGCAATCTGCCAGGCTTCGGCTTTGGTGATGCGCAGGTCTTTGATCGCATCACTGGCACCGCCGGTATTTGAACGTTTGGGATCGAGCACCAGGTACAGGGCTTCAGGCAGGGCAAACAGCGCCATCGCCAGCGTGATAAAACTGATGCCACTTTGCAGATCCAGTATTCCCATCGTAAAGCGGGGCGCGTTGAATTGCGCGCTTTCACCTACCGTCGCCAGGATCACTCCAAGAACTGTCATCAACAGGGCCTTGGCGACATGGCCCGTTCCGGCAAATGCCGAGATCGCCGACAGGCCAACGATCATCAATGCAAAATATTCGGCCGAATGAAACAGCAGTGCAACCGAGGCCAACGCGGGCGCGAAAGCCATCAATAAAACTGCGCCAACCGTGCCACCAGCAAACGAGGAGACGGCAGCAATAGTTAGCGCCTTACCGGCTTTTCCCTTGCGCGCCAGGGGATAGCCATCGAAGGCAGTAGCCACTGTACCGGCAATTCCCGGGGCGTTGATCAGGATTGATGAAGTCGAGCCACCAAAAATAGCGCCGTAATAGACGCCGGCCAAAAGAATGAGTGCGGCGGATGGATCGCCGATCTTGATCGCAACCGGGATCATGATAGCGATGATTGACATCGGCCCCAGTCCCGGCAGCATACCGATAATCGTGCCGATCAAACACCCGGAAACGACCATTAAAAGATTTTGCAGTGATAAGGCTGTCTGAAGCCCTTGCAGAAGCCCTTCAATCATCTGACATTCGCCCCAAAAATAGGCTCATATAAACCAGGGCCAGGGGCGGAGGAATATCCCCAACATCTCTTGAACCAGGTACCAGATCAGAAAGGCGGTAGAAACCGCTATCGGGATGAGCATAATAAACTTTCGCTCCCCCAGGATCACACTGCCGCCTGCCAGAAACAATGTTGTCGCGGTAAGGAAACCGATGGGGCGCAAGAGTAGTGCATAGGCGACCATCAGGCTTAAAAGAAGTAACGCCTGGCCTAGCTTGTATTGGCGCAAATTCCGATAATCAATTTCACCGGCATCTATCTCGGCATTGGCTTTTGGACCCGATTGAATAACCACGACCAACCCAACAATGGCACCCAAAATACTCAACCATTTCGGCATCGTGTTTGGCAAAAAAGTCATGTTTAGCTCAAATGGAAGGAGATTGGCCTCCATCGAGACGAAGGCAGTGTAGCCGTAGACCAGGCAAAGGAGGAGAAATATCCCGGCAATTGCTCGTTCAAGCGTCATGACAGGATTATATTGATAGGAATCCTTCTTGGCTAGTTGAAAGGCAGGGGCTCAACCGATGAGCCCCTGCCCCGGGTGGTCTATTACAGGAAACCAAGTTTTGTCATCAAATCCTTGATAACGGTTTCCTGGTCTACCAGGAAGGCAGTGAATTCATCGCCGGGGTTGTGAATATTTACCCAGCCATTGCGCGCACGGACAGCTTCCCATTCTGGGGTGTCGTACATCTTGGCAATTGCGGACCGATAGGCATTGGCCTTGCTATCCGGCAAACCAGGAGCCGCAAAAAATCCCCGCCAGTTGACGAAAGTTACATCGATGCCCTGTTCCACGAGCGTTGGAGCCTCTTTGAACGCGGGAACCCGTTTATCAGAAGTCACCGCGAGGATTCGCACCTCTCCTGATTTGGCGAGGGCGATTGCCTCGGAAAAACCGGTCGATCCGGCATCAACTTCACCGGACAGGATCGCTGCATTTAGTTTTCCACCCGCATCATAAGGAATATATTTAACCTTGGTCGGGTCTGCACCAGCCCCCTGGAAAGCCATCGCTGCTACCAGGTGATCCATGCCACCAGGCACCGAGCCACCGCCAATAGAGACGGCGCGGGGATTCTTCTTATAAGCAGCCACGAGATCGTTAAAATCTTTATAAGGGCTGTTTTTGCCGGTGATAATTGCACCATAGTCACCGATGGTTCCGGCGATCATGGTCAGGTCACGAAAGTTGTGCGGGAAACGCCCGACCAGGGACCGGATCACGATCGGGGTCGAATTAACCATCAGCGTGCCGTAGTTAGATTCCGCATTCTCAATCAGGAAACCGATCGCCTTACCGCCACCGCCGCCAGACATGTTTTCATAGGATGCCGATTTTACGATACCCGATTTGGTTAGAGCTTCACCGGTACCACGTGCGGTACCATCCCAGCCACCGCCTGCACCACCCGGGATCAGAAAGTGGATTGAATCGAGCTCCGCTGCTTGTGATGGCAGGGACGCGATGCCCATTGCCATGCCAACGCTACAGGCTAACGTGAGTGCCAGCATGCTGCGTCGATTGATCTTCGAAATTTTACTCATTGGATTTATCCTCCTAATTATTGGTAATCCACGGCAAACTTACGCCGATAACAGAGCCTGAGAAACAATTGCACGATATTGGGTTTTTATTCTATTAAGTAAATACTGTTCATAATGTTCACAGGGACTGCAATTGGTACTGTATTGCGCTTTTATCCGGATTGCAATCGGCAATAGTGGCGTTCAGGGCGACCAACTCCCCCGTAAGTGACATCCACTACCAGTTCATTGGTGCTGACCAGGTATTCCAGGTAGCGCCGCGCAGTCGTTCTGCTGATGCCGATGTTTTGTCCTACCAATTCTGCTCCCTGTGAATCAGGCACGGATTGAAACAAATCACGCACCTTGTTCAGCGTCAAAGCGTCTATACCCTTTGGGAGTAATTTGACCGCAGGTTTAGCAGCGCTATCGGTAACTGCCCTGGGCAGCAAACCATCAATATCGGACTGTTCGACGGTATCCAGTGCATTCAAACGTTCAAAATGATCCTGGTATCTACTCAATGAATCGCGCATCCGGCTAAATTCCAGCGGTTTAACAATATAGTCGAATACGCCACCATGCATCGCGCTCTTCACCGATTCGACATCCCTGGCTGCGGTCACCAGAATCACATCGATATTTCGATTCTCATCGCGCAGGGATTTCAGAAATTCAAGACCGTTTCCATCAGGAAAATGAATATCCAGCAATATCAGATCCGGCTCCAGAATATTAATCATCTCGCGGCAATCTTCGAGGTTGAGAGCGAGTCCTATTGCTTCAAATGCTTCCAGTTTCTCCAGGAATCGATGCTGAATTTCGGCGATACGAGGATCGTCCTCGGCAATGATGGTGCGGATAAGGCTCATGAATTTACCCTTTCTATCGAATCAGCCTTCTCTTCGAGGTTGGCTGTCTTGGGCAGGTACACGATGACACGTCCCCCTCCACTTTCATGGTTGTCCAGGCTAATCTGTCCGCGCAATTCCTTCAAGATGGTCGATACCAGAAATAGCCCGTAACCGTGGCCAGACTCTGTTTTAGTGCTCACGCCCTTTTCAAAAATTCGTTGCTGCTCCTGAACTGGTATACCACCACCACTGTCGTCGATTTCAAAAATCAGATCATTGCCATAGTCGCTCATCGTAAGCCTTATAGTACGTTGACCATCAGTATTTCGTTTTAGCTGAAGGAGGGTGGCTTCGAAGGCGTTATCCAGCAGGTTTCCCAGTAATGTTACGAGCCGTTCGCGGGGCAGCAGTTCGGGGATATCGACCATATGGCTTTCGCGATCGACCACCAGTTCCAGACCGAGTTCGCGGGCCCGATTGAACTTGCCGAGTATGCAACCCGCCAGTATTGGGTCGGGCACGGCGTCGACCAACAGGTGAACCAGATCCTGGATACCTTTACTTTCCTGGCCGATCAGTTCGAGCGCCTCGTCTTTCGCATCGATTTGAATCAATCCGGCGATCGTATGCAACTTGTTGGCATATTCGTGGCTTTGCGATCGCAAGGTTTCAGCGTACTGCTCGATATGCGATAGTTGCCGGGTCAATAATTCGAGTTCCCCCTTGGGGCGAAAACTCGATACCGCACCTCTGATTTGCCCTTGCACCATGACTGGCAAGCGGTTAACGATCAGGCTTTGGCCATTGAGCCAGATTTCCTTGTCATGTTCCGGCTCACCACTTTCCAATACACTCCAGATCTCGCTGTCGGGCAAGACCTGCCGAATGTCCTGCCCGGTTAATGACTGG
>JACZQS010000365.1 GCA_022545625.1 Pseudomonadota bacterium | reverse complement strand
CCGGGAGCGGCCGGAAGACCCGCGCGGACATCCTGATCACGGCCACCGGCGCGCTCCACCAGTGGCGCCTTCCGGACATCGAGAGCCTCGACGAGTTGAGTGAAGACGAGCGCGAACGGCTCCTCTCTGGGACCGCCCTTGAGTTTCTCGGTCTGGAAAAGATCACACTGTCCGATGAACAGCTTACCCGGGGATGGTTCCAGTTCACTGTTTACCTGGGTATTTTAATCCTCAGTTTTTTATACGCGCTTAAAACCAGTACCCGTACGTTGCTGCAGGACTCGGCCCGATTCGCGGTATTGGTCGCCTATATCATCAGGATTTCATTCTGGTCGGTATTGCTGGTTGGTTTTGCCGATATGGTCATTTCATTGCTACGCATCGAAAATCTTCTCGAATTCGTGGTTAGTGAATATCTCGAACAACCGTTGGGGCGGCCCATATTTCGGGGCACCTGGGTACACTACCCGTTGATTATCCTGTCTTGCGTACTGGCTGCCCGGTTTCGCTCGATCAGCTTTTCCTGGCTAGCGATCATGGTGGTACTCGCTGAATTTTCGATTGTCATCACCCGTTTCGTATTTTCTTACGAACAGGCCTACATGGGCGACATCGTCCGTTTCTGGTACGCCGGCCTGTTTTTGTTCGCCAGCGCCTATACCCTGGTCGAAGAAGGCCATGTGCGGGTTGACGTGCTCTACGCGGGGTTTAGTCGCAGGAAGAAAGCCTGGATCGATGCACTGGGTTGCATGCTGCTCGGGCTGCCTATCTGCTGGGTCATCCTGATGCATGGCATGGGCGGTAAAGGCAATAGTATCAATGCCCCGTTGCTGAGCTTCGAAGTGACGCAAAGTGGCTATGGTATGTACGTAAAATACCTGATGGCAGGATTCCTGGTGGTTTTTGCGGTTTCGATGCTGATTCAGTTTGTCAGTTATCTGCTGTTTAACATTTCTGAATTGACCGGTGCGTCAGATGATGCGCAGAAACCGAGTTATCGACAGTTGATTGCATCCGGGAAGGCTGGCTAGAGCCATGGAGATATATTTCATGGTTCTACTGGTTTCGATCATGGCTGTTGCCCTGATTTCCGGTTTCCCCGTGGCTTTTTCCCTGCCAGGGTCCGCAATCATTACGATCGCGTTGGCAGCCCTGTGTGGATACCTGTTCGAGGGCAACACCGATGCCTATTTTGTACTCGTTGTCCCGAACGAATGGCTTAGCGCCGGGGTTACCAATTTCCGAAGCCTGTACTGGAATGTCGAGCGCGATACGTTAATCGCTATCCCGTTGTTTGTTTTTATGGGCATCATGTTGCAGCGTTCAAAAATCGCCGAGGATCTGCTGGTGGCCATGGCCCAGTTGTTTGGCCCTATCCCGGGCGGTCTGGGCATTTCAGTCGTGTTTGTCGGCGCCCTGCTCGCCGCAACCACCGGCATTGTCGGCGCTACAGTTATCGCCATGGGCCTGATTTCTCTGCCCGCGATGCTGCGTAACAACTATTCACCATCGCTGGCCAGCGGAATCATTTGCGCATCCGGAACGTTGGGGCAGATTATTCCCCCCTCGATCGTGTTAATTATCCTCGCCGATCAACTATCCAATGCTGCCGATCGGGCCGCTACGGCTCGCAAAACCGAGTACAAGGAAGCGACTGGCGAATATTCCATGCCTGGAGATTTCGACGTTATAACCGCCAGTGCCGGCGATATGTTCATGGGTGCATTTATTCCGGGTTTGATCCTGGTAGGCCTTTACATGGTGTATATATTAATTTCAGCCATGATCAAGCCTGAAAATGCGCCGCCTATACCATTTCATGGTAGCTATGATCGAAAATTTGTTTTTCGAATCCTACTCGCCTTGATACCCCCGCTGACACTGATATTTATCGTTCTGGGTTCAATTATCCTGGGCGTTGCAACGGTTAACCAGGCAGGTGCGATCGGCGCCATTGGCGCCATGATCATGGGAAGCTATCGTCTCATGGAAGGCAAACCACGCGCTTATTATCCAGCTTTTATGGCAATTTTTTCAATTTTGGCAATCGCACTATTGCTAAACAGCTTTAGCCTCAACATCAAAAATATTCAATCTGGATACGATGCGTTTGGCATATTTCTCGCCTGCATCGCGGTGCTCATCCTGTTGATAGCCATTGGCTGGAGTATCTGGCGAGCCTTTACCATTGATGACACATTGCGTGGTGTCATGATGGAAACCGCCAAGACCACATCGATGGTATTCATTATTTTGATCGGTGCGGCAATGTTAACTTCTGCGTTTCGTGGATTTGGTGGCGAAGTGTTGGTTAAGGATTACCTGACCA
>JACZQS010000092.1 GCA_022545625.1 Pseudomonadota bacterium | reverse complement strand
TAACAAAATAAAAGTCGAGCGTAAAGCAGTTTCTTCTGCTTCTTGAATCAATTTCTTGTCCATTTTCATGATGCCAGCGGCATCTTTTTTCTTAACTAACTCCACAAACTTATCATCAAACTTTTTACCCTGAGCTGAATAACCAGACGGGGAGTCTTTGGTTAGTTTATGGGATAAATCACCCGAAGCAATCACGTATACCGAACCACCGTCGCCACCATCGCCACCGTCTGGGCCTCCCATCGGGATATATTTTTCACGACGAAAACTGACAATGCCACTACCACCATTGCCGGCTTTGACGTAAATATTTGCCTCGTCAATAAACTTCAAGAGTACCTCTATTAATTGTCTTTTTCCGCGTTAGCCGCGTCACCGATTTTTGCTCCTGCAAAATCGGCATACCGTACATCCTGTACATATGTTCCGTGCTCAAAGACCCACAACAGCTACGCCGGGGCCCGCCTTCCTCATGTATTTTCTATACATTCCGGTTTTCCGCGCGGAACATCCTTGCTCCCACGAAAAAATCCGAATTAATAGAGGCACTCTTCATATCAGATAATCTAAATAATTTAGACTTCTTTGATAATAGTATTCAAGTCAAAAAAAAGCCCCGCAGTAGCGAGGCTTCGGGAGGTACCTGTCGGCTACATTCAGGTGCTAACAACACTGATAAAAGTGCGGTTATGACGACCCCGGATCCGAAATTCTACCTTGCCTTCTGCCTTCGCATATAGCGTATGATCCCTACCGCAACCGACATTGTCGCCCGCGTGAAATTTGGTGCCTCGCTGGCGCACAAGAATATTACCCGGGACCACGGCCTCGCCGCCAAACTTCTTTACACCGAGCCTTTTCGACTCCGAATCGCGACCATTGCGGGTACTGCCCGCCGCTTTTTTATGCGCCATCTTTCGAATCCTTGTTTTTTGCCTTAGTAGCAGGTTTAGCTTTCGTCTTTGGTTTGGCTTTTGGAGCTGCTTTGGCTTTAGTTTCTACCTTGGCTTTGGCCTCTGGTTTAGCTTTTGCCGCTTCCTTAGCCTTAGGTGCAACTTTAACTTTAGGCTCGACTTTAGCTTTAGGTTCAGTTTTGACCGTGGTCTCAGCTTTAACCCTGGACCCGCCTATCGACTTGATATCGGTTACTTCAATCTCGGTATAACTCTGGCGGTGACCGGCCTGGGTTTTGGAATACTTGCGGCGTCGAAATTTAATAATTTCAATTTTCTTGCCGCGACCATGTGATTTGATCCTGGCGCTAACCGTCCCTTTGGCCAGGGTCGGCGTGCCAATTTCGACCTTGTCACCATCGACAACCATTAAAACACCATCCAGCTCGATCTTTTCACCTTCTTCGCCGACTAATTTTTCAACGCGCAGGGTTTCACCCTTGATCACGCGATACTGTTTTCCGCCGGTGGCGATGACAGCGTACATTTGATTGACTCCGGGTCGATACTAAAAAAGGTGGCGAATTCTAGCTTTTGAGTGGGTTTAGGTCAATGTCTTTGTGGATTCTGGGTGTTTATTCAAATCCTACATGATTTATGCTGGTTTTATTCGGTCTCGATAGGCTTCTCTTTAATAGTAATATTGGAGCCGGTATCTTATACAGGCCGCTTCACCCACCTGGTCAATAACAGGGTCAGCAACAACAAGCTGGTCGCCGACAATACAATCGAAGGCCCGGCCTGCCAGTCAAACTGGAAAGAACCGAATATTCCTCCGGCAAGTGAAGCGCCCCCATACAGGGCGCTGAAAATTACCATCCGCTCAGGGCTAATACTCAGCACTCGGGCAGAACTGGTCGGTATTACCAGCATTGCCGCAATCAGTAATACCCCCATGACTTTCATCATCACCGCTACCAGCAACGCGATCATCAGATACATCAGTAATTGTATCTTGCGAACCTGGATGCCCTCGGCCTGGGCAATTTCCCGGCTTACCGACACGGCGACAAACGACCGCCAGTGCCGCATCAGTAAAATTAACAGTAACAGTGTGGTAATGAAGATCATGCCAAGATCGGTCAGCGTAACCGCGAGCAGGTCACCAAACAAGATAGCTTCGATGCTCACCGTATTTGACGGTAACACGCCGATGAGTATCAATCCGGCAGCAAGGCCAGTATGAGAAATAATCGCTAGCGTCGTCTCCGACAGGGCGTTATTAATATTGACTACCTGGCTCAGGGAAACCACGATTAATAACACGACTGCGAGTACGCCAAGCATCGGCGGAAATTGCAACAGCAGGCCCAAACCAACACCCATCACCGCGGCGTGTCCCAGCGTATCGCTCAAAAAGGCGAGCCTCTGCCAAACCATCAGACATCCGATGGGTGCAGCAATACTGACCATCATCGTGCCGGCTATGATACTGCGAAGCAGAAAGTTATCGAGTAAATCAGTCATGATGGTCCTGATGGCGGCCCGATACGTCATGTACATGATCGTGACGATGGGTATAAACAGCGATGGAATCTGCGGCCTGCTGACCAAACAATGCCAGGTATTCGGGGTGTTGGCTGACCGACTCGGGCAGGCCGGAGCAGCACAGGTGCTGGTTCAAACACAATACCTGATCGGTGTTCGACATCACCAGGTGCAAATTATGCGAAGCCATTAAAATGGCGCAATGAAGCTGATTGCGGAATTCACTGATCAGTTCATACATTTTCAGTTCACCGGTAACGTCGACACCGGCGGTGGGTTCATCGAGTACGATCAGGTCCGGATTACCCAGGGTCGTTCTCGCCAGTAATACCCTTTTCAGCTCACCCTCGGAGAGGGACTGCACCTGCCGATGTTTTAAATAAGCGACTTCGGCCTGCGCCAACGCTGCATCGACTTCTTTATCGGCCACCGATCGGGTTAATTGGAGTATGCGCTCGACACTCACTGGCATCAGGGTATTGACATAGACTTTCTGTGGCAGGTATCCGATTCGCATACCGGGATGACGTTCGATGTCACCACTATAGTTGTCGATCAATCCATTAACGATACCAGTTAGAGTCGATTTGCCAGCACCATTGGGGCCGATAACGGCAGTAATCTGTCCTCGATAAAGTTCGAAACTTACGCGGTCGAGAATCAGTTTCTGCCCAATCGAGTAGCTGATTTCGTTGGCACGGATTAATAATTCAGCTGGCATTTTTTCCGCAATCCGCACAGTGTCCGGTAATCTCAACCACCGAGGAATCAACCGTAAAGCCAACACGGGCGGCATCGGTTAACAAATCCAAATCATGCCTTTCCAGTTCAGCGACTTTTTCGCAACCCCTGCAGATCAGGAACTGTGCAGCACGCTGGTGGCCTGGTCGAACGCAGCAGATATAGGCATTTTTACTTTCGATGCGATGCGCGAGCCCTTCGTCGAGCAGGAACTCCAGGGCGCGGTATACGATCGGTGGAGCAACAGCCTGCAGGGCACCCCTATTAATTGTCTTTTTCCGCGATTGCGGCGTCAGCTGTGTGCTTTGGGCCTTATTTATATGAGCCAGTATTTCATAGGCACCCATCGGTTGATGTGATTGCAATAAAATTTCCAGTACCTGTAAGCGACGGCGGGTTAAACGGGTGTTTCGCTTCGCACACAGGGCTTTGGCTGCAGACATCAACTGATGCTGGCAATCACGGTGGTCGTGACGCTCAAACGCGACGCAGGGTTTGGAATTAGCAAGGTTCATATTGTTATATTATAACATAACTATTTCCCCTGATAAATTGCCTCTATATTGATATAGGTAGATACGTTTGCAAAAATGAATCGCAATCGCTACAGTCGAATGGCTCACTCGAACAGTATTGATTAGCCGCGCAATGCCACGGCTTGCCGGATTAATACGAGAGGATAAATATGATTAACCCGATTGGCTCAGATACCCTGAACCCACTATATGTAGACGATACCGTGCAGCGCGAGGCACTGATCGAAGAAGGTGAAAAACTGCCGTCGCTGCTGGTCAGTTCAGCCACGGCCGCAAACGCGGTGATGTTCGCCGGTGGATATTTCAATCCACTCACCGGCTATATGTCCCTGGCCGATGCGCTGAGCGTGGCGCAGCATATGAAAACCAGCTCGGGGCAATTCTTCCCGGTGCCGATATTAAATCTTGTCGAGTCGAGCGAGCCGATTGCCGGGGCCGAAAAAATAGCGTTACGCGACCCGAACGTTGAGGGCAGCCCTGTAATCGCGATACAGCAGGTTGATTCGATAGAAACCATTAGCGATGAAGCGATGGCATTAATGACTGAAAAGGTATATGCCACTAACGACGCTGAGCATCCCGGTGTGGCGGCATTTAACGCCCAGGGACGAATCGCGATCAGTGGTGCCATCCAGGTTCTGAATTACAGTTACTTCGCCACCGATTTTGCCAATACTTTCCGAACCGCGGTAGAAATTCGGAACGAAATCGAAAAACGTGGCTGGAGCCGCGTGGTTGCTTTTCAAACTCGAAACCCGATGCACCTGGCGCATGAAGAACTCTGCCACATGGCAATGAAGCGGCTCAACTGCGATGGCCTGGTGATTCACATGTTACTCGGGCAGTTGAAACCCGGGGATATTCCGGCCGATGTGCGCGATGACGCGATCCGCACCATGGTCAGACTTTATTTTGCCGAAAACAGCGCAATGGTCACCGGCTATGGTTTTGACATGTTGTATGCTGGTCCCCGCGAGGCGGTACTGCACGCCTATTTCCGCCAGAATATGGGTGCTAGCAACTTTATTATCGGCCGTGATCACGCCGGGGTTGGTGACTATTATGGCCCATTTGATGCACAAACCATATTCGATACCGAAGTACCAGACGACGCACTTGAAATCGAGATATTTCGTGCCGATCACACTGCCTGGTCTACCAAACTGAATCGCGTGGTGATGATGAACGAGGCGCCCGACCATAATAAAGAGGACTTTGTATTACTTTCAGGTACCCGCGTACGCGAAATGCTGAGCCAGGGTATCGCTCCTCCAAAGGAATTCTCTCGACCAGAAGTCGCTGAAATACTGATCAATTACTATCAATCCCTGTCCGCGGCATGAAGCCCGGAAGCAAGCCAAAAAAACGACTAATGGCGAACAACTAAGGGGTTTTTTGAGATACACTGTCTCGGATTTCTATCGCAAAAATCGGTTGCTTGTAAATTAATCCCATGACAGAAGCCTTGGTATCTCCTGACCGCACATTCAGCCTGGAAGACCTGAATACCCTGACCGAAAGCGATATGCAGCGGGTCAACCAGGTGATTACCGAAAACCTGGCTTCGGACGTGGTGCTAATCAATCAGTTAAGCCAGCATATAATCTACAGTGGTGGCAAACGCCTGCGCCCAATTCTGGTTCTGTTATCGGCTAAAGCCTGCGGATACAGCGGTGACGACGATGCATTACTGGCAGCCGTGGTCGAATTCATCCATACCGCAACCCTGCTACACGATGACGTTGTTGACGAGTCCGAGATGCGCCGTGGCCAAAAGACCGCGAACAATATCTGGGGCAACGAGGCCGCGGTGTTAGTAGGTGACTACCTCTACTCGCGGGCATTTCAGATGATGGTCAGGGCCGAATCAATGCGGATTATGGATTTGCTCGCTGATGCCACCAATACGATTGCCCAGGGCGAAGTCCTACAACTGTTAAATATCCATGATGCCGACACCACGGAAGAGAAGTATCATGAGGTGATCTACGGTAAGACAGCGTGCCTGTTCGAGGCCGCGACCCGTATCGGTGCTATCTTAGGTGATTCGGACACAGGACTTGAACAGGCCATGGCCGACTTCGGCAGGCACCTGGGAACCGCATTTCAGCTGGTCGACGATGCGCTCGACTACACCGCAAACAGCGATGAACTGGGTAAAAATGTCGGTGATGATCTGGCCGAGGGCAAACCCACTTTGCCACTGATCTATGCGATGCAGCATGGCAACGACGAGCAAAAAGCCCTTATTCGAAAAGCGATTGAAGAGGGTGGGCTTGAGCATATAAGCGCGATAACAAACATCCTCGATGAAACCGGCGCCCTGGCCTATACACTCGGGCAAGCCAGGTCTGAGTCGACGCTGGCAAAAGCAGCCATTAAGTCGCTACCGCAAAATGAATTTAAACAAGCCCTGTTATTTCTGGCCGACTACGCAACACAACGTGGCTATTGACCAGTTACTACCGGGCATCTCTTTTAATTACCTGCCGTTGTTGCGAATTTCCGACGACTGCGTATAGCCAGTAAATTGTCTGTTTTCCGGGCCATCCAGATTTTAACTGTTAACGGATCGCCGACCAGTTGACGAGTATCTTCTAATTCGGAAATTCCAGCAGCAATAAGGTACTGGTAAATTTCATCGTCGGAAAACCCCAATCGACGATGTTCGAATTCACTGCGCAAATACTCTTCGCTATGGGCTGCAAAATCGACCACGATCAACCGACCATCGGTGCGTAACACCCGGCTTGCCTCCCGAATTACCTCGGTTGGATCATCACTGTAATGCAAAACCAGGTGCAAAATTGCGAGATCAATACTATCGTCGTCGATCGGCAGGTGATACATATCACCCTGACGGGCATGCATGTGGGTCAGTCCGGTACGATCAATATTGGTTCTCGCAACCGCCAGCATGCCACTGCTCAGATCAACCCCAACGCCGCGTGTCACTCGATCGGCAAAAATCTCGAGCATCCGTCCGGTACCGGTGCCAATATCAAGTAAATCACCGACGGGTTCACTCCCCACCACCTCCAACAGCGCATCTTCGAGCTGCTGTTGTGGTACATGCATCGAACGGATCGTTTCCCAACTTTTCGCCACCTGCTGAAAATAATCCTGCGCTCTTTTGGTGCGTGCCTCACGTACTTGCTGAAGTTGCGATAAATCACGTTGCAAACCGGAATCGGATTCAGGAATCAGCGATACCAGTGCCTGGGCCAATTTTGACCCGGAAGCCTGATCCGAGATACGGAAATAAACCTGGGCGCCCTCGGGCATTCGTTCCAGCAACCCCGCTTCAACCATCAACTTCAGATGGCGCGATACCCTGGGCTGGCTTTGTCCGAGCATTTTAGTCAACTCGGACACGCTCCATTCGCCGCGTGCACAGAGCGCAAGTATGCGCAATCGCGTCTGCTCACCCGCTGCCCGTAAACCAGCTAGTAAAGATTCAAGATTTTCCATAAGCTATCTGATATTATATAAAGATATACTTATATTTGCATTTAATTAAATACATTTTTATTATTAATGTTCGTCCAGGTCAAAAGTCTGTCGGGCTAACCTGCGCAAATCGAATAGACTACCAGGATATATTAACAGGAATTTGACGTGACCAACTTGTTCGAAAGACTTTTAGAAGAAAAACACGTCTTGTTGGCCGATGGCGCGACAGCGACTAATCTGTTTGCGATGGGCCTGCAAAGCGGTGACGCGCCGGAATTATGGAATATCGACGAGCCCGAAAAAGTAGCCCAACACTACCGTAGTTTTATCGACGCCGGCTCCGACATTATCCTGAGTAATACTTTTGGTGGCACCCGGTTCCGATTGAAACTGCATCAGGCACAGGATCGTGTTGCCGAATTGAATATCGCTGCGGTCGAAATCCTAAAAGCGCAAATCGCCGAGTCCGGGCGTGAAGTGATCATAGCCGGCTCGATTGGTCCGACCGGTGAAATACTCGCTCCACTCGGTGAGATGCTCCCCGACGAGGCGGTTTCGGCATTTTCGGAACAGGCGCTGGCACTCAAGCAGGGGGGCGCCGATGTTTTATGGATTGAAACCATGTCCTCGCGCGAAGAGGTTGAACTCGCAGTGAAAGGTGCCACTGACGCGGGTTTGCCGATTATATTCACGATGAGTTTTGATACCAATGGGCGGACGATGATGGGCGTAGGTGCATTAGACCTGGTGAACCTTAACCGCCAAATAGGCAACCAGGTGCATGCCTGCGGCACTAATTGCGGTGTGGGCGCGTCCGAAGTTATTGCCACTATTTTGAATATCAAATCGGTCATCACCGATGGCAGTGACCCGGTGATCGTC
>JACZQS010000364.1 GCA_022545625.1 Pseudomonadota bacterium | reverse complement strand
GAGCAAAATAGGATTCATATCAGGCCAAGGCTGGATTAGGTCGATAAAACCAATGGGTTATCACGGGGTCTCATAAAATGATAGTTTTTCATCAGTGTAGCCGAGTGTGCGATCAAATCCTATAGGACTACTAAGCTAGATTAGCCAGGAAACGCATCCGCTATATCTAAAATTTCGGATTAGATTCATCGCAGAATTCAAATATTTCAAAGTGAGCGTATTTTTTACCGGCAGCTATGGTCAAAATCAGGTTAAAAAGATCACGCGCGGACTTCACAGGCGGGCATTTTTAGGTACAATACGCGGTCTTCTGACCTCAGGGTCAGTGCGATACTTTTGTCCAGTGACATTTAGAGGTTTTTATGGTTTCAATTCGGTTGGCTCGCGGCGGTTCCAAGAAGCGTCCATTCTATCATGTGGTAGTCAGTGACAGCCGCAGCCCCAGGGATGGTCGATACATCGAGCGAGTTGGATTTTATAATCCACAGGCCCGTGGTCAGGAAGAAGAACTCCGTATTGATATTGAACGTATCGAGTACTGGGTTTCAAAAGGCGCTCAGACCAGCGAGCGTGTGGCGCATCTGATCAAGGGTGCCAGTAAAGCGGCCTAAGGACATCTCTTTTAATTCATCAACGAGCATCTTTATGCCAGAGCATGGGGATGAAACAATCCGCGTTGGACACATTATTGGGGCTCAGGGAGTCAGGGGCTGGGTCAAGGTCTATTCGGATACCAGTCCCCGGGAAAACATTCTGAGTTACAGCCCGTGGAAGATACAGACCGGTGATTTGTGGCAAACAGTCGAGATTAACGGTCGGCTCCAGGGAAAGAACGTCCTCGCGAAGCTAGCCGGGATAGAGGATCGAGATCAGGCTATCGAGCTGGCAGGGAGTAAAATTTACATACTGGCCGAGCAGTTACCGAAGCTGGATGAAGGCGAGTATTACTGGTCAGACCTGATTGGGCTGGAAGTCGAATCATTGCAGGCCGAGCCACTGGGCACTATCGAAATGATGATGGAAACCGGTGCGAATGATGTCATGGTATTGCGCGGTGACAGGGAAAGGCTGATACCGTTTGTAATGAATGATGTGGTCAGAAAAATTGATTTGGCCAATAAAAGGATCGTGGTTGACTGGAAGCCTGATTACTAGGAATTGCCTGGTAGTTCGCCGGAATTAAGTCATGAGATTTGATGTAATTACGCTGTTTCCGGAGCTGGTCGAACAAGTGATTAGCTGCGGGGTGGTAGGTAGAGCCGCAGACCAGGATTTACTCCAGCTTAATTGCTGGAATCCACGGCAGTACACCCTGGATCGTCATCGAACAGTCGATGATCGGCCCTACGGTGGTGGTCCGGGGATGTTGATGAAGGTACAACCGTTGCAGGATGCGATTCGGGCGGTTCGTCAGCAAAATAAGCAGGGCCGATTGATATATCTCAGTCCACAGGGGATTCCGGTTAAACAGGCTATGCTGGCACGGCAGGTCGACGAGGGATCGATAATATTTCTGTGCGGCCGTTACGAAGGTGTCGATGAACGCCTGATTCGACAGGAAGTTGATGAAGAGTGGTCGATCGGTGATTATGTCATTAGTGGTGGGGAACTGGCGGCGATGGTGTGTATCGACGCGATAACACGGTTGATCCCCGGAGCGCTGGGGCATGATCAATCGGCGCAGCAGGATTCATTTAGTGAGGGCCTGCTCGATTGCCCCCACTATACCAGACCGGAAGAATTTCAGGGTTGCAAGGTACCCGAATTACTGGTGAAAGGTAATCATCAGCAGATAGAGGATTGGCGAGAGCAACAGGCTCTGGGCAGGACGTGGCAAAGACGCCCGGACCTGCTGGAACACATCGTCCTGGATGATCGACGTCAGGCTTTGCTGGACGAATACATAGACGAGTTCAAAAAAACTGGTCAAAAGACTTAACTGGCTGTCTTAGACAGGCTGGAAAATTGAGAGGAAGTAACATGAGTAAAATCATTGCACAACTAGATGCAGAGCAACTGAAGACCGACATTCCTGCATTTTCTCCCGGCGATACCGTCGTGGTGCAGGTTCGGGTTAAGGAAGGTACTCGCGAGCGATTGCAGGCCTATGAAGGCGTGGTAATTGCTAAACGCAACCGGGGTATCAATTCTGCTTTTACCGTGCGTAAGATTTCCCACGGTGAAGGCGTCGAACGTGTTTTCCAGACCCACAGCCCAATTATTGCGGAAATCAAGGTAAAACGCCGTGGTAAAGTGCGCCGCGCGAAGCTGTACTACCTGCGTGGTCTCACCGGCAGAGCGGCCAGAATCAAGGAAAAGTTATAAAAGCCGGTTTCAATTCGAA
>JACZQS010000363.1 GCA_022545625.1 Pseudomonadota bacterium | reverse complement strand
GAGTTGATAGAAGGGAATTACCATCAAATTTAAAGTAGAGCCGTGCGAGGTGGGTTTTTATTTCGGCTTAACGGGTGAGCGGGAGGTTAGTGCTGACGGCAGCAGACTAGAAGGCCCATGGAAACTGGTTGGAATCGACTAAACTGGCAGCTGGAATTTATCGAAAATTGAGCGCCCGTTTTGGATGGCGATTTCAACCGTTTCAATAAATGAGTTGAGGGTCTGATTTTTCCAAAGGAGACGCTCGTAGCGGTTACCTGGGCAGCTGCCTTCGGCCAAATAGAAGACATTAATTTGCACCTATGAAAGCAATCAGGCATAGCTTCTACAAGCTACGACCGTTACCATCGAATCGAATTAACGCGGAATGGACTTACACCAGATAATACTGGAGGCAATATATGTCTAAGCCAATTTGCGCGATTGTCGGCGCAGGCGAAGGCCTTGGTCGATCTTTAGCCGCGAAGTTTGCCGGCGAAGGTTTTGATATCGGCTTGATTTCACGCTCTGAAGAAGGCAGTCGTGCCGCAATCGACGCGGCCGCTACAGCTCGCGTCAACGCCAAAACTCGGCATTTTCCCGCAGATGCAACGCAACCGTCATCTATCGAGCAGGCGATGGGCAGCCTGGTCGATGTCTTTGGCGATGTCGACGTACTCATCTACAACGTGTGTGACGGATTCCCGCGCTGCGAACCGCTCGATATGGATTACGACGAGATGGAAAGAGTTTTTCGCCTGGAAGTCGTCGGTGCATTCGCGGCAACGAAATCGGTTTTGCCCGCGATGCGGCAAAGAGGATCGGGGAGCATACTCTTTTCCAGCGCCACCGCGGCCCTGCGCGGATCGGCAAGCTACCCTATGTATGCCATCGGCAAATTCGGGTTGCGCGCACTGTCGCAAAGCCTGACGAGGGCCTATGCCAAAGACGGTGTACATATCGCCCATATACGCCTCGATTGCGATCTGGACGTCCCCAGAATGCGCGAGCTTTACGGTGACCGGTACGACCCCGACATCCTGGCCGATCCGGATGCAGTGGCGGAATCCTATTGGCTGGTTCACTGCCAGCCACGATCGGCCTGGAGCAATGAAGTCGAACTGCGGCCGTACATGGAAAACTGGACCTGTTGACTGCAGGCAGCCTTTTCCCGGTAGAATGACGCTGTGCCCAAGAAACGAGCGATATAAATGAAGAATCAAGCCAGCTGTCTGTGCGGAAGCGTGCAATGGGAAATCACGGCGGAACCGTTTCACGCCTTCAATTGCCACTGCAAGATGTGCCGTAAGGCCCATGGTTCGGCGTTTGGCACCTACTGGTTCGTCAAGCCGGAACAATTCAACTGGCTTAGCGACACCGATACCATTGTGCACTATCGCTCGTCGCATTTGCTGACCCGCAGTTTTTGCGGGACCTGTGGCTCGGTAGTGCCTTACCCCAGCGGGCAGAAGGATCACTGGGTGGCACCAGGCGGATGTCACGATGACGGCAAGAAATCGGATTGTCATGTCTTTGCCGCGCATAGCGCACCCTGGTACGATATTACCGGTGATCTTCCCCGGCACGACGACTACCCCGATTATACCGGGATGGAGCGCGTGGAAGAGGAACCGCTCGAACCCGGACCCGAAGGCATCGTGCGTGGCAGCTGTTTGTGTGGAACCGTGAAATACCAGATTAGCGAGCCATTTAAACTGGTGCATAATTGCCACTGCCATCGATGCCGCAATGCCTGTGCCGCGGCGCACGCGACCAACGGGTTTACGTCGATGGCTGGCGTCAAGTTTGTGCAAGGTGAAGAGTGTCTGGCGTATTACAAAGTGCCCGATGCGAAATATTTCATGCAAGTGTTTTGCAAAACCTGCGGATCGAAGATGCCGCGCCTCGACCCCGACAGAGGAATTGCGGTGATACCGTTCGGCGGTCTGGATGACGATCCCGAAGCCAAACCCGTCAGACATATCTACGTCGACTACATGGCGAAGTGGTACGAAATCACCGACGATTTGCCGGTGTTCAACGAAGAGCCAACAAGCTGATCCGGGTGCAATACGTTAGTTCGTCTTGTATGTCTGTTATGGGTCGTTCTCGGAAGCTTTTCGTAAAACCCTAGGTGTCAGCTCTGTGCCGAGGGTGTGTGGAAACTCAAAAAGGTAACACGATTTCAAAAATATTTCCCACAGGCAATTAAAAATTCGACCAGTATCTACAAGCATTACCCACTTTGAAGTCGATATAGGTTTAATACAAGGCGGTATTTACCACGGTAAATATTAGCGAATAGTTTTCACACAACCTCGGCAGAAGGCAGAAGCCTAGGTATTGACCAATCTGAGTTTCTACGACCA
>JACZQS010000091.1 GCA_022545625.1 Pseudomonadota bacterium | reverse complement strand
GTGAAGCTGATTATAGCAAGTCTGTCCTGGAAGAAATCGGGAAAACCGAGTTCTGGAAAATCGCAATCAAGCCCGGACGCCCTCTGACCTTTGGCTCCATCGGGAAGAGCATATTTATGGGCTTACCGGGGAATCCTGTGGCGGTGATGGTGACATTCAGTTTATTTGTCACCCACGCGATCCGAAAACTAGCAGGCGCGCCTTCGTCACAGATCCATTTACTGCAAGCACGCGCACTACAGGATCTGCGTAAAAAACCGGGTAGACATGAATATATACGCGGCATTGTCAGTAAAGGAGCAAACAACGAATGGCAAGTGGAAAAAACGGGCATGCAGGGTTCGGGTATATTGACATCGATGAGCCGCGCCAATTGCTTTATCGTCTTACCCGCAGAAAATAAGGGTGTGAAGAAAGGTGACCTGGTCGATATCCAGCTTTTCGACCTTGCCTAGGACTCGTCGATGATCAATATTAAATATTTTGCGCGTTTAAGTGAAAACCTGGAGTCAAAGGGCGAAGAAATCGAATTCGGCGAACAAAGTAAAACCGTAGACGCGGTGATTCAACTATTAGTCGACCGAGGCGAGCCCTGGATAACCGAATTCTCGGCTGAAACCAAAGTCCTCGTGGCGGTCAATTATGAAATTTGCCAGACAGATACCCAGTTGAAAGAAGGCGACGAAGTGGCTTTTTTCCCACCGGTGACCGGGGGTTAGCGCGGTGCAACGTGCTTCGCACATTACTGGGAATTTCCATCCATTTGTTTTGCGGGACTTGATTTACCAAGTTAAGCTCGATTTTAGCAAGCCGCTTCTCTCAAAAGGTATTTCGCACACTTACTCATAATTAACTACGAAGTAATGAAAGGGTTGGTGTGCGAAAAAAAGCAATAATCTATTAAATCAAAATAGTGACAACCCCTAAGCTGCCTGCAGCTTCACCGCGCAATACTTGAATTCCGGTATTTTCCCAACCGGGTCGAGCGCCTCATTGGTGAGCAAATTCGCGGCTGCTTCGTGGTAACAAAAGGGAATAAATACTTCACCTCGCTTCAATGCCGAATCCGGGCGTGCGTAAGCGCGTAATTCTCCACGACGCGACCGTGCAATAATTTCGCTACCCGCTTCGATACCCAGGTCGCGTAAATCTTCCTGGTTCACGTAGACCACCGGAACCGGTTCCATCGCATCCAGCACTTCGGAACGACGCGTCATCGACCCTGTATGCCAGTGTTCGAGCTGGCGGCCGGTAATCAATATCAGAGGGTACTCATCGTCGGGTTGTTCGTCAGCGGGAATCGACCTTGCCGCTACCAGTTTGGCCTTGCCGTTCGCAGTGGGGAAATCGTCGACAAATACCACGCTCTGACCGGGATCATCGGCATCTTTGCAAGGGTAGGTCACCGAGCCGTGTTTTTCTAAACGCTCCCAGGTGATGCCGGTAATGCTCGGCATCGCGCCGCGCATTTCTTCGTAAACCTCGGATACATGCTGGTAGTTCCAGTCGAGGCCAATACCCTTGCCGATATCGCGAATAATCCACAGGTCCTGCCTTGCCTCACCGGGTAAAGGCACTGCAGCACGACCCAGTTGTACGCGCCGATCAGTATTTGACACGGTGCCATCCTTCTCGGCCCAGCTGGAAGCAGGCAATACTACATCGGCAAAAGCGGTGGTTTCGGTAAGAAACAAATCCTGTACCACCAGGTGGTCGAGCGCGGCGAGTGCGGCACGCGCGTGGTTCAGGTTCGGATCCGACATCGCCGGATTTTCACCCATGATATACATGCCACGGATATTACCTTCAAGGATCTGGTGCATGATTTCGACCACTGTCAACCCGGCCTTCTGATCCAGTTCAGCATTCCAGTATTTAGAAAATCTGGCGTTGGCTTCCGGGTTATCGACGCGTTCGTAATCAGGGAACATCATCGGAATCAATCCAGCATCGGAAGCGCCCTGAACATTGTTTTGCCCGCGTAAAGGATGCAATCCAGTACCCGGGCGCCCCACCTGGCCGGTAATCATCGACAGGGCGATCAGACAACGCGAATTGTCGGTACCGTGGATATGTTGCGAAATACCCATACCCCAAAAGATCATGGACGCTTTCGAGGTCGCAAACAGGCGAGCGACCTCGCGCACAGTTTCAGGGTCTATACCGGTCACGGCTGCCATTTTTTCGGGACTATAATCGGCGACATTGTCTTTCAATTCTTTAAAATCAGTGGTCCGCTCGGCGATAAATTTATCGTCGGTCAAACCCTCGTCAATAATCACGTGCAGGATTGAATTTAACAACGAAACGTCGGTCGCTGGATTGAACTGCAAAAAATGTGTTGCGTGACGCGCGATATCAATACGACGCGGGTCGAGCAGGATCAGCTTTTTACCATTCTTGATCGCGTTTTTCATGAAGGTTGCCGCGACCGGATGATTGGTGGACGGGTTTGAGCCGATCACCAGAAAGACTTCCGCCTGCTTGACATCTTCGACCTGGTTCGAGACCGCGCCCGAACCGATACCTTCGAGTAGCGCGGCGACGCTGGAAGCGTGGCAAAGTCGGGTACAATGGTCGACGTTATTGGTGCCAAAGCCGACGCGAACCAGTTTTTGAAATAAATAGGCTTCTTCGTTACTACCCTTGGCAGAACCGAAACCGGCGAGTCCCGAACCCCCCAGTTCGTCCTTGATCTTCTTCAATCCGCCAGCAGCGAGCGCCATTGCCTCATCCCAACTGGCTTCACGGAACATTTTCGACGGGTCGCTCGGGTCGAAATGTTCGTTGAGACCCTTTGGCACACCCTCCTTGCGAATTAGCGGTTTGAGTAGCCGTTGTGGGTGATTGACATAGTCGAAACCATAACGTCCCTTGACACAGAGCCGGCTGAAATTAGCCGGCCCATCACGGCCTTCGACACGCAGGATCTTGTCGTCCTTGACGTGATAAGTCAGCAGGCAACCGACCCCACAATAGGGACATACCGAGTCAACCTTGCGATCGGCTTCGATCAGGTGCGCGCCAGTCGCGTTGCTCAACGCACCGGTCGGGCAAGCCGCGACGCATTCGCCACAGGCAACGCAGGAACTCTCGCCCATTGGATCGCCGAGATCGAATACTATTTCGGCATGATGACCACGCTGGGCGAAACCAATGACATCGTTGACCTGGGTTTCGCGGCAGGCACGCACGCAGCGCGTGCACTGGATACAGGCATCGAGGTTGACCGCAATAGCCGGGTGCGACAAGTCAGCTTTTGGCTGTTGCCGTGGTTTGAAGCGCGGCGCTGTTACGCCGAGGTTATCAGCCCATTGCGTCAGCTCGTTGTCGATCGTGTATGACTGCTCCGGCATATCGGAGAGCAGAAGCTCAAGCACCAGCTTCTGAGATTTTTGAGCGCGTTCATTGTCAGAATAAACCACCATCCCGGCAGTTGGATTGCGACAACAACTCGGTGCTAAAACTCGCTCACCCTCAATTTCAACCATGCAGGCGCGGCAGTTACCATCGGAGCGCAAACCCTCGGTGTAGCATAAACGAGGTATTTCAGTACCGGTGCGTTGCGCCGCCTGAATGATAGTTTCACCCGGCAGTGCCTCAATACTTGCGCCGTTGAGAGTAAATTCGATAGTTTCAAAAAAAGTATCGGGATTGGCAGACATTAGTCAGATTCCTCTATACCGAGCTCATGTGGAAAGTATTTTATCACCGACAGAATCGGGTTGGGCGCCGCCTGACCTAAACCACAAATCGACGCATCCACCATGACGGTGCACAAATCGTTGAGCTGGTCGATGTCCCAGTCACCAGTCTGCATAATACTGACAGCTTTCTCGGTACCCACCCGGCAGGGTGTACACTGCCCACAGGATTCGTGCGCGAAGAACCTCATCGAGTTAAGCGCCGCCTGTTTCGCCGTATCCTGGTCGGATAATACAATCACTGCGGCGGAACCAATGAAACAGTCATAAGGCTGTAGTGTATCGAAGTCGAGCGGTATATCTGCGAGCGATGCTGGCAATATGCCGCCCGAAGCACCACCCGGGAAATATCCATAAAATTCATGGCCATCGAGCATGCCGCCACAGTATTCATCGATTAGCTCATTCATCGTAATACCGGCTGGCGCCAGATGCACACCGGGGGTTTTCACCCGACCCGAAACTGAAAAACTGCGTAGTCCCTTGCGCCCATTACGACCCTGCGAATCAAACCACTCCGATCCCTTTTCAATCACATCTCGAACCCAGTACAGGGATTCACAGTTATGCTCCAGTGTCGGGCGCCCGAACAGACCGACCTCGGCAACATAGGGTGGGCGCAGACGCGGCATACCTCTTTTACCTTCGATCGATTCGATCATCGCCGACTCTTCACCGCAAATATAAGCACCGGCGCCACGCCTGAGTTCGATATGCGGTAGTGCATAACTGGTTTCACTTTGCAGGGCCTCGATTGCGAGGCGAAGAATTTCAGTTACCGTGGGATATTCATCTCGCACATAGATATAACATTCATCGATACCGATCACGCTCGCAGCGATCAACATACCCTCAAGAAATCGGTGCGGGTCTTTGAGCATGTAAAAGCGGTCTTTAAAAGTTCCCGGTTCACCCTCGTCGATATTAATTGCCATCATACGCGGAGCGGCCTGGTCACGCAGGATGCCCCACTTACGACCTACCGGGAAACCGGCGCCGCCGAGACCACGCAGTGCGGTTCCCTCGAGTTCCTTGATTATCGCATCAGCCGTGGTTTCCCCGGCGAGCAGCCTGTCGTAGAGCAGATAACCACCATCGGCTTTATAAGCCGCAAAGTCTACGCTGTCAGTCGGCATTGCCTGGGTAATCGCGCCTGCGTCGATGGCCGCCTTCACCGCATCCTTCTGCGCATTATCGATGGTATTTTGTCCTACCACTGCAACTGGCGCCCTGTCGCACCGACCCACACAGGGTACCGGTTGCACACGAACTTGATCGCCGAGTGATGATTCGAGCGCGCGGATTAATTCTTGCGCCCCGGCCATTTCACAACTAACCGAGTCGCACACCCGCACAGTAAGCGCAGGCGGTAGGCTATCATTTTCCTTTACCACATCGAAATGGTGATAAAAGCTGGCCACTTCGTAAACCTCGGCGGGCGCCAGCTTCATTTCACTGGCAAGCGCAACCAGGTGAGCTGCCGAGAGGTGGCCGAATTTATCCTGAATTTTATGCAAATGCTCGATCAGCAGATCTTTAGCACGCGACTCGTCGCCGAGCAGGCCTTGCACCGTCAAAAGCGCATTGATATCGACGATTCTGCCCTTGGTTTTACCGCGACTTCGCTTGCGCCGATGATCGACCACTTGCGGATTATTTTCTACTGTGGTCATAGACCCTCTCACAAATTTATTCACCGGCCAGCATCAGGATTTTCCCTGTTACTACCGAAGACGATAATTCTTGCAGGTTTCCATCAATACTGATCTGGTATACCAGATCTATTTTATCCCCTGCCTATCTCTTAGGGAAGCTCTATTAACCCCGGTGCCCAGGTCCGGGTCATCCTGTCCCTACTCAACTATTCCGGGGCTCACCAGTCCCCTGATTTTAATTCCAGGCGATGCTATTTACCCAAAACCTGGCCAAATCGTCCATTAGCGTCCTGGATACGACATGCTTAGATTCCGGTCTATCTTGACATGGGTGGACTCTCAAAACATTATTAAACAATGCTCGATTTACTCCAAAGCGATGTCTGAACTGGATCAGTTGCTGAGCGATATCGAAGCGGCTGAGTCGATAAGCATGGCGCGCAAAAACTGGCAACCTAAACACCAGGGATCCATCGACATACGTATAGCGGTCGATGGCACCTGGTATCATGAGGGGCGTGCGTTTCAACGTGCGGCGCTGACAAAATTGTTCGCCACTGTGTTACACAGAGAGAATAACGATTATTATTTGTTGACGCCGGCCGAGAAATTATCGATACAGGTAGACGATGCACCATTTGTCGCGACGATGGTGGAGCAGATCAATGACGGCGAACACACTGCGCTGGTATTTACTACCAACCTGGGGGATAGAATCGTCGCCGACGAACAGCACCCGATCCGGGTTGAAATTGACCCACAAAGCGGGGAACCTCGTCCCTACATCCATTTCCGTGACGGGTTGGAGGCTTTGATCAGCCGCAACGCTTTTTTCGAGCTGGCTAATCTTGCAGAAATAAGCCAACGCGACGGCTGCAGTTATCTAGTCATTAACAGCATGGGAGTTGATTTCAATCTTGGCCGCGCAGACGAATAACACCTCGGAGGGGAGTAATAGCTAGTGAAAGGTACACACGAGTATCAGGACGACCCGCGTAATGCAGCGATACTGATCGACATCAACGGTGAACTGTTCACGCGCGACGAAGCAAAGGTGTCGGTATTCGACAGCGGTTTCGTGCTTGGCGACGGTGTATGGGAAGGATTGCGCGTCCATCACGGCAAAATTGCGTTTCTCGATCGTCACCTGGAACGATTATACGATGGTGCCAAAGCCCTCGATATGGAAATGGAGGTGACACCGGAACAACTTGGCAAGCGGCTCTATCATCTGCTCGATAAAAACGATATGCGCGAAGCTGTGCATATTCGTTTAATCGTATCGCGCGGGATCAAGGCGACGCCCTATCAGGATCCGCGTATCACCATCACGCCGCCCACAATCGTTATTATCCCGGAATACAAAAGTCCACTGGCTGAAACCGCAATCCGGGGAATTCGTTTGTTTACGGTCCATGTAAGGCGGGGTTACCCGGACGTACAGGACCCGAAACTCAACAGCCTTTCCAAGCATAACTGCATCACTGCCTGCATTCAGGCAACCAGGGCAGGTGCCGACGAGGCGCTGATGCTAGACCCGCATGGGTTCGTCGCAACCTGTAATTCGACTCATTTTTTTATCGTTAAGAAAGACTCAGTCTGGACTTCGAGCGGAGACTACTGCCTGGGAGGTATTACACGGGGTGTGGTTATCCAGCTCTGCGAGGAAAACAACATCCCGGTGTATCAGAAAAATTTTAGTCTCAGTGATGTTTACAGTGCCCAGGAAGCCTTCGTTACCGGGACTTTTGCCGGGCTGGCGCCGGTGAGTGAGGTTGACGGTCGCAGGATTGGCGATGGCCAGCGAGGGCCGATGGTCGAATCATTGCAATCGCATTACCTGCATTTGCTGGAGCAGGAATGCGGCAAATGAAACCCCATCGCATCGCGATGTGGTCGGGTCCGCGCAACATATCCACTGCGATGATGCGCGCCTGGGAAAATCGCAGTGACTGTACGGTCTGGGATGAGCCGCTATACGGATACTACCTGTCCAAGACCGACCTCCCGCATCCCGGGGTAGATGAGATTATTGCGGCACAGGGGACCGACTGGCGAAGTATTGTCGACCGCTGTGCCGGTAGCCCACCCGATCAAAAACAGGTTTTTTACCAGAAGCACATGACACTCCATCTATTGCCTGAAATTGACCGGCAATGGTTATCGTCACTGACCAACTGCTTTTTGATTCGTGAACCAGAACCCGTCATTGCCTCTTATGCCGCGGTGCGCGAAGCTGTCACGCTGGAGGATATCGGCTTCATACAACAGGCTGAATTATTCGAATACGTGACTCGAATTAGCGGAGAAATTCCCCTGGTAATCGACAGCAAGGAATTTTTATTAAATCCAGAGCCGATGCTGCGTAGTATCTGTATTCGACTGGGCCTGGAATTCGAAGCCAGCATGATGAGTTGGCCTACCGGCCCACGCGAAAGTGATGGTATCTGGGGCAAATACTGGTATGAATCGGTCTGGAATTCGAGCGGCTTTTCAGCCTACCAGGAAAAACCGCTGGTCCTGGGATCGAGGCAACAGTCGATTGCCGATCAGGCGCGACCCTATTACGAAGAACTGTTCCAGCATCGGATCAAACCTGAGACACAAATTTGTTAACAAGAGTTTCAAATTAAAAAGTAACAGATATATCGCTTCATTCGGCTTGGTGTTACAGTTTCCGGTCAATAATTAAATAAAGAATCACATCCGGACACAGATTCGGAATTTTAAAAAAGCGTTTTCACTGATATGACACTGCTAAGCA
>JACZQS010000362.1 GCA_022545625.1 Pseudomonadota bacterium | reverse complement strand
CTGAAATAGACATGAGTGAATTTGACAAGTATGCGGGTCTGTTCGCCGAGAGTGGCGACTTCGACATTCCTTCAACCTGGGTCTTAGGTCTTGCCTGGAATATCGGCGATTCGCGCGTCTTTGTAGTCGATGTACAGCAAATTAATTATACAGATGTACCAGCGGTATCTAATCCCATATCAAATTTACAAACTAATTGCCCCGGTACTGGCTGCCTGGGTGGTGTCGACGGTGGTGGATTTGGCTGGGAAGACATGACCGTTGTCAAACTCGGATATGAATGGAAAACCGATGATACCTGGACCTGGCGCCTGGGTTATAGCTTCGGCGACCAACCTATTCCGGGAACCGAAGTACTGTTTAATATTCTGGCCCCTGGCGTCATGGAAGACCACTTAACTTTTGGTTTTACACGGGCTCTTGATGCCAATAGTGATTTTAACTTCGCGTTGATGTATGCGCCCAGTGTCAGTGTGTCGGGTCTTAATGCATTCGATCCGGCGCAAACCATCGAACTGGAAATGAATCAGTACGAATTCGTAGCCGGTTATAGCAAGCGTTTTTAAACCAGGTAAGGTAGCCAGAAAACTGCAGCTGTATGTCGATCCTCTCATGCGGCTGGTTTTATCTCACCAGACTGTCCGGAGATTGCGATGAGTACCACTAAACTGATAGCGCACTTAATCCAGGTGGAATTGGCGGAATTTTAGGTATGTGTTGTGCTATCGGTCAGGAGATTATCGGTATCGCAACATTGGAGATTGAGTCATTTTCTACGGTGATCGCAAATCTTGCCGGTAGAGCCGGAACCATGAAATTCCAATACTACGGGACGATGAAAGATTTCGATTTAAGATTCGCTGGTAGCATTTGGCTGTTAATATATCGTACTAATCTGAAATAGAGCGATTCCTCGCTATGAATTTGAACGCACCGTCTTCTAACTCCATTGCCACACAGGCAGACATGCGCAACTGCATTCAAAAAGTGGCTACGGGACCCGAGTACAGCAAGGACCTCAGCTTTGAAGAGGCAAAAGCCGGCATGGAACTGATATTACGCGGCGAAGCTGACCCGGTTCAGGCAGCGGTTTATCTCATTGCACTGCGGATGAAACGCGAAACCCATGCCGAGAATGAAGGTATATTACAGGCCATTTTAGATGCGCGGGTCCATGTAATATCAAACGCCGAAGAAATTGTCGATATCGGTGATCCTTACAATGGGCAATTACGAGGTCTGCCACTAGCGCCTTTTATTGCACCAGTACTATCGGCCTGCGGAGTCCCCGCATTTTCACACGGTGTAGGATCGGTAGGGCCCAAGTTTGGTATCACCCATAAAATGGTGTTAGATGCTGCGGGTGTCGACGTGGATCGTAGCCCACAACAGGTGGCAGACCAAATGGCAAATACCGATATTGGCTGGGGATATGTCGATCAAAGCAACTATTGTCCAAGCCTTTATGCGCTGATACCGTTGCGCGAAAAAATGATCAAACGCACGGTAATCACTACCATCGAGGTGCTGGCCAAACCCATTAGCGGAAGCCAGCGAACCCACTTGCTCACTGGATTTGTACACAAGGCCTATCCAGCTATCTATGCCAACCTGGCGCGATTTGCCGGATATCACTCGGTCGCAGTCGTGCGTGGTGTGGAAGGCGGTGTTATTCCATCCCTGCAACAGATGTCCAGATTTTATCGCTATGTCGCAGGAAGCGAGGATCAGTTCATAGAAATCGAGCCGACCCAGCTCGGTATCGATCAACCCTCGCGAACTGTACGCTTGCCCGATGGCCAAAAATCGCTTGCCGGGGCTTCGTCGGATTCTAAATATGCAGCCGCCCGGACTGCCGCTGAGCTGGGAATAGACGCCTTAAAAAATATACCGGGTGCTGCCCGGGATAGTCTTATGTATAGCGCTGCCATCGTATTATTACACCTCGAAAAATTTCCAAACTTGATAGATGCGGCACGATATGTAAACAAGGTGATTGCCTCCGGCGATGCCCATGACAGGTTTGTCGGGTTGACATAATAAATAATTGTGAATTTTTGCAGGCTAGCTGTTCGAGGAAATCTTGATGAATCAAATTTATCGTGACGCCACGACTAAAAGTGACTGTTAAGGTATCGATTCACGAAAATTAATGGCATATTCCGGTTACCGTGATCGCAATGTATTCTACACCATCAATATCCTGGCAAATAGTTCTGTTGGAGGAGTTACTCGATGACTAATAAAGTACATGAAACTCCAATGCTCGACGAGCCAGGGGGCGGCCCCTGGCGAAGCAGATGATACGAGTAGGCAGCCGGTGAAATTTGGCATACTAGTCAGCGAGGGACCCTATA
>JACZQS010000090.1 GCA_022545625.1 Pseudomonadota bacterium | reverse complement strand
GAGGTTGCCCTGACCCGGATCAACACATGGCTGTCTCCGGGAGCGGGGGATTCCACTTCAGTGAATCGCATCATATCAGAGCCACCAAAATCGCTTAATGTAATCGCCTTCATCTAGTCGTACCTGCTGGTTATTAATTTAAGGAAGATCTGACCTGTCATACCTTCTCTGACTACTTTCGTATAATGGTATACGACTCGTTTTGAAACCACAGACCTCCACGCTTTTTTAATACATCGCGGGTGGCAGAAATGTAACTATCTTCGCGCATCGCGGCTTCCAGCCTGTCATCCTCGACCTGGGCAACGTAGGTTGCCGCATTCCAGGCAGCGAGTAATGTCGAGGTACCGATTGAGTTGCCAATTTCGTTCGGCAGTGTATGCATCTCGTAATTGAATAGCGAATCGATATTCTTGCCTGCAGAAAACTGATAATTGCCAGCTTCGTCGCCTAGCTGTAATTTTACTGCTTCCAGAATTTCGTGGCGACTGACCGTAAACGGATTTTCCCCGGGCCAGACAGCATCGACAATTTCCATCCCCGGATCCTTGCCTACCGAGTGAATTCCAATTAATCGACCGCCTGGCGCCAGCGCTCGCGTCAACGGTGTAATCACATTCTGCGCCTTGGATTCGGCTGATGCGATTGCTCGGTAGGGTTGCGAGGCAATGATCAAATCGAAATCCGCTTTCGGTGACTCGCGTTTCGGGATTGCCGAGTCGAGCAGAAATCGGTGGTCGTCGCGGTATAATATGAGGGCTACTGGCCGTTCATAGACTGGATTGCCGTGTTTGCCTGCACTCGCCTGCCAATTTTCAGAAAGAAAGTCCTGCAGGCCGACAATCTGTTGTTCGAACTCATGTGAGCTATTACCTTGCAGAGCGACCTCTTCCCATACCAAATTTTTCGCCGCCTGGGGTGAACGCGGTGTTAACCAGGGCGCCTCGCCGTAGTAGAGATTGGTCAATACCACGACGCTAGCGGGATGTTCGTACAGGCGATCGGGTAGCTTGTCGAGAGTCAGGCGCACATCTTCGAGGCTGACCTCCTTACCGTGAATTGAAAATGGCATGGTCGGAAAACGATGGTGCATCGCGCGCCATACGCGTGATAGAACCGTACCGTCACCTATGCCCGCGTCGAAAATACGAATCGACGGCGGGGTCGGGATCACGTTTTTAAGCTCGCGCGAAACACGCTCTCCGATTACCCATTTTTCAGAACAGGTGTTGACAAAAAGCAGGTATTTCTGGCGGTTGTCGAAAAAGCGAAATTCAGTCGGGTCATCGCCTTTATCTGGCATAGCTGGTTCAGTCACCGGTTCTCATCCACGTCGATTACAGAGGTTGCTAGATAGTATAAATCAGGAATTTGAGCGAGAATAACACTATGTCGATAACAATAATGCTATTTTTATTACCCTTAATTCTATCGTTAGCAAGACCCGCAGGGATTGTTCCGAGTGCCTACGAATTGGTTTAAAAAGGTTAGATTTCCACGCTGATATCGACCTGAAATTAAAAAAATCTAATCTATTGGTCTATTTAAATAAGATATTAGAGATGATTATTGGTATTAGTATAATTTTAACCCTGGTGATTGCTGGCACCCTGGCTTCAGGTTTAAATTATATTATATAACTTATTGTAAATTAATGAATTATATTCAAAGCCAGGCCATTGTCTGACGACTGACAGGGACCCGCAAAGCTTCTACAGGGAACCGTATTTAGGAATACTGGTACATCATTTAGTCGCAACATTTACTATACCAATTACCGCAATATATTTAATTGGTAATTGAATTGGACTATGGATTCGATATAACATAGCTGCAGCTAGTGAGTCCTACGGAATTCCTTGAATTCTAAAAAATTTCTAAAATTCAATATGCTAAAATTGTAAGGAGGTGGCAAGAAATATTACCTGTAATCAAGTAGTATATTGGATAAAAATAATTCGGAATACCTGCTCCTAATGAATAGGCGATAGGTTGATTAAAAATAAATCGATAAATATGAGGAGAATAATATGTTTTCTATAACTAAAACTCTTGGTGCCATTATAGCAGGCGCTGTGCTCGCGTTTGGCTCGAGCGCGGCAATAGCCAAAGATTCAAGTAAGCCAATCGTAATTCCGACACACAACTGGTCAAGTCAGGTTGTGATGGCCTATGTCATTGGCGGAATTTTTGAAAGCCTGGGCGACAATGTCGAGTACAAGCCTGCAGATTCTCAGGCTGTTTACGAAGCCATTCGCCTGGGTGATATAACTATCTCGCACGAAGTCTGGCAGTCTACATTCGGCAAGTCGTTCTACAAGGCGATGTCAAAAGGTGGTGTTATCGACGCCGGCACTCATGCTGCAGCAACACTTGAAGAAATGGGTGTTCCTCAGTACGTGATTGACGACAATCTTTGCCCGGGCCTGCCAAACTGGGAAGCGTTGAAAAACTGTAAAGGTGTATTTGCAACTGCCGATTCCGGTGGCAAAGGCCGTTGGCTGGAAGGCCCGCAAAGCTGGCATGGTGACCTGATGCCTGTTCGCGTTAATGCACTTGGACTGGGCAACGATTATGTGGTTAAGTTCGCAGGCGGCGCCGATGCAATCTGGGCAGAACTGGCGTCGGCCAAGAAGGAAGGCCGCGGCATCATTACGTTTAACTGGACGCCAAACTTTACCGATGCGGAGGGTTTTGTATTCATCGAGTTCCCTCCGTACACAGACGGCTGCCGTGTGGCAGATGGTGGTGATGGTAGTTGTGGTTCGCCAAAAGGCTGGCTGAAGAAAGCTGCAAATTACAAATTCCCCAAAACGCACCCGGCTGCTTATAAGGCGTTCAGCAAAATATCTTTCACCACGACACAGGTTGGTCAAATGGCCGCCCTGGTTGACGTCGATAAACTGAGCCACCAGGACGCTGCCAAAAAATGGCTGGCTGAGAATGAAGATGTCTGGAAACCTTTCACCAGGTAGTTCCAGAAATACCGTTGCTCCCGTGATTCCTATCCAGGAAGGAGCAATGTAGAGTTTTACCCCCTCCCCTGGTTCTCGTGGCCCGGGGAGGGATTCCTGGTTAATCTCCCAGCTAAGTGGGGAACCCCAGACTATCACTTTCTTTATAGCGTGCTCGTTCAGATTTGCATTGGTCCTGAAGGGATGCCGAATTGGCCAGTATCACAGTAACAGCGATTTGAGATGACTCCAGGGATCAGAAAATGACTAACGAAACCAGCAATAGTACCGATACCTCTACCGATAATGACGATCAGCCCGTCATCAAGTGCGATGGCGTCTACAAGATATTTGGCGAAAACACCGAAGAAATGATGGCGAAATCAAATGGTAATATCGATGTCGAAAAATTCGAGGATGCAGGTTGTATCTTTGGCGTTAACAATGCATCTTTAGAAGTTCACAAAGGTGAAATGCTCATCGTCATGGGTCTTTCCGGATCCGGAAAATCAACCCTCCTGCGCTGTATTTCAAGACTGACTAACACAACAGCCGGAAGCATATTTATCGATGGCGAAGACTTACTTGCAATGGACGCCAAGGAACTGACCCAGCTCCGTCGCAACAAGATGGGTATGGTATTTCAAAGCTTTGCGCTGTTGCCCCATAAGACCGTACTCGAAAATATTGCCTTCCCTCTGCAAGTAAAGGGCACAAGCACACAGGATAGTATGAAAAGAGCCATGGACATGATCAATCTTGTTGGTCTCACAGGACGTGAAAATTATTTTCCCAGGCAATTGTCCGGCGGTCAGCAACAACGAGTTGGTATTGCCAGATCACTGGCGGTAGAACCTGATATCTGGTTCCTCGATGAACCCTTTTCGGCGCTTGATCCACTGATCAGAAAAGAAATGCAGGATGAATTTTTGCGGCTTCAGGAAATGCTGAATAAAACAATTCTATTTGTCACCCACGACTTTGACGAAGCCCTGCGGTTGGCTGACCGAATAGCAATCATGAAGGATGGTGTAATCGAACAGTGCGATACGCCGGCCAATATTGTTCTCCATCCCGCAACCGAATACGTTGCCAAGTTCACCAATGATGTGCCCCGCGAGAAGGTATTGACCTGTGGGAACATAATGGAAGAAGTCGGTACCACTTCCGATTTTAGCGAAATAAAAGTACCCAGAGACGCTGTCATTGAAACGGTTGCCGAAGCTGTTTTAAACGAACCAAAATCAGTCGCTGTTATTGACGACAACGACGATACGATTGGTGTTCTAAATAGAAAATCAATTATTCATATTCTGTTTGGTAAAGACGATTCAGAAACATTGAGTACCAATCAAGCGGCTGGCGAATGATCAAATGAATCATTTAACCGGGCATCTAGCCAGGCATCCGAAACTCGTACAGTTTGCAGCTTTGTTGGCTGTATTTTTCGTTTTATATTTTTCGATTGATCCATCGGAAAATAATATCCTGTGGCGTCTGCCTGCATTTTTGGCAGCTGTTCCGGAGATGCTGAATAATTCGGTCGAATTCATAATGTTCGAATGGTTGCCGATTGAAACCTATAACGTGGAAATCGAAGACTACGAAACATCTGCATTAATGATAGAAATCACCCGAGCCATATCGCGTTCTGTGCTTTTCTGTATTGAATTTATTCGTGAAATTCTTATAGGCGGCCAAAAAACCATCGTCGCTTTCACCAGCTGGGACTTTGTTAGCGAAAATAAGTGGGCTAGATGGCCCGCACTGCCCTGGACAGTCGTTGCCGGAGTCGCGATTACCCTGGGGTATGCGCTCAGTGGGCGATGGCTCGCAATCCTGGTGGGTTGCGCGACTAGCTATATCGCTGTTTTTGGTCAATGGGAACCCGCGATGGAAACGCTCTCATTCGTATTGATTGCGGCGCCACTATCTGTGGTACTCGGGGTTTTCCTGGGTGTTGTGGCCTTTAAAAGTCAAAAATTTGAAACCGTATTGATGCCCTTGCTCAATGTCGCCCAGACCATGCCGCATTTTTCCTATCTGGTGCCGGTGACCGTCTTTTTTGGTGTGGGTGACCATGCGGGTGCCATCGCAACCGTCATTTTTGCAACCCCGCCAATGATTCGCCTGACCTTGTTAGGTCTTAAAGGGGTATCCCCTGAAGTACTTGAAGCGGGCATGATGAATGGTTGCAACAAGGTTCAGCTCATGTTCAAGGTGCTGATTCCAACGGCGAGACACGATATTCTGGTCGGCGTAAACCAGGTCATTATGCAATGCCTGGCCATGGCTGTAATTGCCTCTTTTATCGGGGCGAAAGGCCTTGGCTTCAATTTATTGCTTGCACTTAATCAGCTTAGAATAGGGCAAGCCCTGGAACTGGGTATTTGTATTGTGCTGATTGCCGTGGTTTTGGAAAAGCTGTCTCTGGGCTGGGCAAACAAGCAAATCGACTATTTTGCGGATCTTTCTTTTGTTGAACGCCACAAGTATCCCCTGATTATGGGTGGGATCCTGGTCGCAGGCGTGGTATTGGCATCCATCGGGGGCCTTATTTTTAAAGATGGCATCAATTATTTTTACCTGATTCCACACAACAAGGGATTAACCACAGAACTCTTCTGGCAATCCGGCGTGGACTGGATCGTGGACAATTGTTATTCGAGCCTTCAAGTCTTCAATGTGGGATTAATCGTAAATGTACTGGTACCCATGAAAAACGCATATCTGGGTATGCCGGTGGTAGCAACTTTTGTATTGGTGATGGGAATTGCCTACATCGTAGGTGGCCTTAGATCAGCACTGGTTGTGGGTGGCTTACTGCTCTTCATTGCTTCTACAGAATGGTGGGACAGGGCCCTGATTACCGCTTATATGTCAACTTTCGGGGTAATTATATCGGCTACAATTGGCCTGATTTCTGGTTCTCTATGTGCTCAGAACAAATTTGCGACAAAGGGCATATTGCTGGTTTGTGATACCTTCCAGACCTTCCCTTCGTTCATCTATTTGATCCCGGTCATCATGCTCTTCGGTGTAACCGATACCTCGGTGTTAATCGCCGTTATTATCTATGCCACTATCCCCGCAACCCGGTACACGGTGGAAGGTCTTAGCAATGTACCGCAGTCTTTGCAGGATGCAGGCACAATGTCGGGCGTCAGTCGCTTCCAGAGGTGGATCCAAATTGAATTACCGCTTGCCTTTCCCCACATCATGCTGGGGATTAATCAAACCGTTGTTTTTGCATTATTTATGGTAATCATCGGTGCGATGATCGGAACCGATGATTTGGGACAGCTAATTTTGAAATCCTTATCGGATGAATTTGGGATCGGCAACGGACTTATGCTTGGACTGTGTGTCGCCTTTATTGGTTTGGCAGTCGACCAAATTTTACGCACCTGGGCAAACGAACGTAAAAAGGCATTGGGAGTGGCGTAGCACTACTAAGGTTAAATACCTACTCTCTCATCTCCTATGGAACCGAAACCGTATGATCAATAGTATTTTAGTTGCAACCGATGCGTCGGCGCCATCGAACCGCGCCTTGGAAATGGCAGTTCAAATTGCCGGACAACACAACGCTAAATTGCTCATCATTCACGTTATTCGCGATATGCAAATACCCTTTGACATCAAGGAAATTCCAGAACTGGAATCCAATAGGTTTGAATCGTTCAACGATGCCCGTGACGAAATAATGCGCAAGATCGCTGAGACTGTCTTAAGAAAGGCTAAGGAAAAAGCGGAAAAAGCCGGAGCTAACAAAGTGCAAACCGCGATCGGAACCGGTGATCCTGCGACCAGTATCCTCGGTTTTGCCAAGCGACGGAAAGTGGACATGATCGTGGTAGGGACTCGGGGTCTGGGCAAGCTGAAGGGCACGATTTTGGGCAGTGTCTCGCGCAAGGTTACCAACAATGCTGAGACTAGTTGCCTGATTGTCAGATAGCGTAACGCTAAAAATCATATCATTTGAACTGGGACAGGTGATTTTTTTAACATGATTAAAAAGATTCTGGTGGCAACCGATGCGTCGGCTGCGTCGAATCGGGCGGTATCTATGGCCGCGCACATGGCAGCATGCCATGAAGCTGATTTGCTGATCCTGCATGTTATCAGGGATATGCAATTACCTGCCTTGATGAAGAAGGCGCCGGAACTGGAGGAATTCGCCAATACGCGCGAGAATATCCTGCGCCAGGTGGCCGAAACCATATTGCAAGAGGCCGAAGTCCGCGCCAAAAAAGAAGGCGCAAAAAAAATACAGACAGCGATAGGCAGCGGCGACCCAGCATCCAGTGTTATCGGTTTCGCCAAACGCAGAAATATCGATACTATCGTCGTCGGTACGCGTGGACTGGGTAAATTCAAGGAAATACTGATGGGCAGTGTCTCACGCAAGATCGCGAACAATGCCGGGGCCAACTGTTTTATTATTCGTTAAGGCGCGTTAAGAACCACTCTCTGAAGACATTTACCTGAGGCCGTGATTCCCGCGAAAGCGTCGGTTCGGCCTCCCGAAATCTTGAAACCTGCCATCATTGTAAGATTCCGGCTCTAACGGCCGGAATGACGGGTATTTTTCCGAATCCCTTGTCATTCCTGCGCAAGCAGGAATCTTCAAAGATGTTGTAATTGGATTTCTGCTTCCGCGGGAATAACGGTATCCATAATTTGCGAATTACTCAGGCGGCGCAACGTCGCGTACCCTTGATTTGGTCGGGTCGTAGAAGGGATAGGGCACGACTTTCGCTGGCAAGCGTTTTTGCTTGCCATCGAGCTTGCCAACTTCTACTTCAGTACCCTTATCGCTATATTCGACCGACATCCGGCACAAGGCGATATTCTTGCCCAGTATCGGTGAGCGTACCGCACTGGTGATTTCACCGACCTGGTTGCGACCAATATTCACGCTGTCACCTTTAGCGGCCAACTCATCTCCATTGAGCTCAAGGCCGACCAGAACACGTTGCGGATTCGCCTGACGTTTGATCAAAGCATCGCGCCCGATAAAATCATCTTGCTTGGTTTTCAATGGCACGGTAAATGGGATGCCCGCTTCGAAAGGGTCGGTTTGGTCGCTGAACTCGTAACCGGCAAAAATTAATCCGGCTTCAACTCGCAACATATCGAGTGCCTCGAGGCCCATCGGCGTGAGGCCGTATGGTTTTCCTGCCTGCCAGATTGCGTCCCAGACCGCGGGTGCATCCTTTG
>JACZQS010000089.1 GCA_022545625.1 Pseudomonadota bacterium | reverse complement strand
CCAGCCCAGACATCACGCTAGCATCCAAATTTTGTTGCAGCATGCTGTCCCGTAGCGCCAGCGCATTTATTACGGTTGCCAACATCCCCATATGATCACCAGTTACCCGATCCAGACCAGTTGCCGCAAGATCTGCACCGCGAAATATATTGCCACCACCGACTACTACGCCTACTTCAGCACCAGCCTCGATCAGGTGCCTCAACTCGGTAGCCATATTAGCCACGATATCCGGGTTTATACCAAAACTGGATCGGCCCATCAGGGCCTCACCCCTTAGTTTTACCAAAATTCGCCTGTATTTTAGTTCTGCCATATCATCCGAATAAAATAAGGGCCGCGTCTGCGGCCCTGATATTAACTGTTTAACTGGGAAGCAACTTCCGTTGCAAAGTCCTCTACTTTCTTCTCGATGCCCTCCCCGACCTCATAGCGAACGAAACCTGAAATCGATGCTCCTGCGTTAGCTAACAATTCGCCAACGGTTTGATCTTCATCTTTGATATAGGGCTGCTCTAACAATGTTACTTCGGCCAAAAACTTTTTCAGACGGCCTTGAATCATTTTTTCGATAATTTCAGACGGCTTACCGCTGTCTTCTGCCTGTGCGATTAATATGCCTTTTTCCTTCTCGATAAATTCGGTCGGAACCGATGTTTCATCGATAAATTGCGGGCTAACAGCGGCGATGTGCATCGCCATGTTGCGAGCCATATCGGATTCGGCACTCGAATCTACCAGCACCCCTATGCGAGTGCCATGCAGATAGGAAGCTACAGCCCGCTCCGATTCGATGATTTCAAAACGGCGAATATCTATCTTTTCACCCACCTTGCCTATCAACGCATGGAGCGCTTCTTTGACACTCTGTCCACCTTCGAGTGAAAGATCGTACAAGTCCGCCACAGATTTCGGTTTATGCTCTAGCAATGTCTGTAGTACCGCATCAGCGAAAGACTGGAAATTTTCGTCTTTGGCAACAAAATCAGTTTCCGAATTGATTTCCAGAATGACCCCGGTCTTCGAGTCCCCGGTGAGGATGGTTTTAATCGCGCCATCCGCAGCAACACGGCCGGCCTTTTTATCGGCCCTGGCCGCACCCGACTTCCTGAGGAACTCCGCCGCCGCTTCAATATCGCCATCGCATTCGACTAACGCTTTCTTGCACTCCATCATCCCCGAACCGGTTCTTTCACGCAGTTCTTTCACTAAAGATGCTGTTATTACCACTTCAATACCTCTGATCAAATTACTTAGCTGCCACCTTCTTGGTAGCTGCTTTTTTTGTCGCTACCTTCTTCGTGGCCGTTTTTTTAGTGGCTACCTTTTTAGTGGCTACTTTTTTAGTAGCTACCTTTTTAGCCGGCGCCTTTTTTGTTACCGCCTTCCCGGTGGCTGCCTTCTTGGTCGTTGCCTTTTTAGTCGCTGCCTTTTTAGTCGCTACTTTTTGGGTGGCTGCCTTTTCGGTAACAGTCTTTTTAGCTGGCACTTTTTCCCCGGTCGCAACTTTATTAATATCGGTTTTCTTGACTGCAGCTTTCTTCACTGAAGTTTTTTCCGGTACTGCCGCGTCTACCGGCACCACCTCGGCTTCCACTGCCGGTTCGGATTCCTGTTCCCCTGCTGGTTTGGATTCTGATCCAGTTTCTTCGACTAGTTCAATCGTCACTGCTGTTTTCGGTTCTTCTACCGGTTTTACCGCTTGTTCTGCTTCCACCGATTCTACTGATTTAATTGCTTCTTCCGCTTCTACCGCATCGCTGCTCGGTCTGGCAGTTCTCTTTGTCGAAATTTTAACTGTTGTTGGGGATGGTAGGCTGGCGTCATCACTTTCAAGCTCGACCATTTCATCGCCATCAGTGGCCGTGGCTACGATACTTTCTTTTCCTACCAGGATTGCATCTGCAACCATTTTTGTATAAAGCCTGATAGCGCGCATCGAGTCGTCGTTGCCAGGCACTATATAGTCGATATTATCGGGTGAATTATTAGTATCCACTATGCCTACGATCGGGATACCGAGTTTACTGGCCTCGAGAACAGCAATATTTTCATAGCCAACATCGACAACGAACAGCACGTCGGGCAAGCCGCCCATATCCTTTATGCCACCCAGGGTTTTATCCAGCTTTTCCCGCTCGCGCGACAGTTGCAAAATCTCCTTTTTGTTAATTTGGTCGTAGCTGTTACTTTGCTCCATTTCCTCCAGTTCTTTCAACCTTTTGATCGAGGCGCGAACAGTACGAAAATTGGTCAACATACCACCCAACCAGCGGTGATTGACAAACGGCATACCACAACGTTGGGCTTCTTCCCTGATCGCATCGCTCGCGGCACGCTTGGTACCAACGAACAGAACCTTGCCCTTTTTCGAAGCAACCTTGCCCAGGTAATTAACCGCATCCTTGCACAAAGGCATGGTTTGTTCGAGATTGATAATATGAATTTTGTTGCGCTCACCGAAGATAAAGGGAGCCATTTTGGGGTTCCAGAAACGGGTTTGGTGACCGAAATGCACGCCCGCTTCCAACATTTCACGCATGGTGACGTTAGACATAAGTTTCTCCAGATGTCAGTATTGAGTGGTCGTTCATCAGTCGAACCACCCGGGGTTAAGCCTCCACATATCCGACGATTACGACCTGCTTCTCTGGTAAAATGCAGGCACCCATAATTGCGTTACAATATGTGTGTGTAGTTTTAGGGCAGCTTATTAAATCATTTTTAAAAAGATGCACTAATTAAATTTGCTTCGATGTTGCCGAAAGCGCGCGCTTTATACCATAATCCCCTTAATTCAACAACATGACAGCGATATATTTATGGGAGTAACGATCAAGTCTGCAGAAGAAATAGAAAAAATGCGTGTTGCCGGTCGCCTCGCAGCAGACGTCCTGCGTATGATCGAACCCCATGTTGAACCCGGGATTACAACCCAGGAGCTGAATGATATCTGTCACGACTATATGGTAAGTGATCAGCAAACTATTCCGGCACCGTTGAATTACCGCGGTTTTCCACGTTCGATTTGCACCTCGGTGAATCACGTGGTTTGCCATGGCATACCTGCCGAAAAAAAGCTCAAGTCCGGCGATCTTATCAATATCGACATTACCGTAATCAAGGATGGGTATCACGGCGATACCAGCCGTATGTTTATGGTCGGCAAAGCAACTATCCAGGGAGAACGACTGGTGCGCGTGGCCTATGAATGCATGAAGCTGGGCATTGAAATGATTAAACCCGGGGTGCGGTTGGGTGACATCGGATTTGCGATTCAGAGACATGCGGAAAAGAACTATTGCAGCGTCGTGCGCGAGTATTGCGGTCATGGCATAGGGCTCGTGTTTCATGAAGACCCCCAGGTATTGCATTACGGTAAGCCGAATACCGGGCTGGTTCTCGAACCTGGAATGACTTTCACTATCGAACCGATGCTGAATCTTGGCAAACGCCACGTTAAACTGTTACCCGATAACTGGACGGTTGTCACCAAGGACCATAGTCTCTCCGCCCAATGGGAACACACCAACCTGGTTACCAATGATGGATTTGAGGTGTTAACGATGCACCCGGACTATGGATTTTAGAAATGCTGCAGACAATTGATGATGCCCTGAGCAGGGCTCTCACTGTGGAAGGTTTGCAAGTTGCACCGATCAGCGCAGGCTTAAATCAAAGCAACGAGCAAATCTACCAGGATTTCGACCGGGGTGTATCGATACAGGAGCTGGTGCATCAAAAATCGGAACTCATCGACAGGGTACTGAAATTTTGCTGCAAGCATTTTATCGGTGAAAAATATAGTCCGGGTTTTAGCCTGGTAGCGGTGGGTGGCTATGGCCGCTGCGAACTATTGCCCGGTTCGGACATTGACCTGATGATTCTGCTCGACAGGAAACTCGGCAAATCGCTAGAAGAGGAAATCTCCACATACCTGACATTTCTCTGGGACATCGGCCTGGAAGTCGGGCACAGCGTGCGTACGGTCAAAGATTGTGTTCGCGAGGGCAAATCTGATGTCACTGTAATTACCAATATGATCGAATCCCGACTGATCTGTGGCAACGAAAAGTTGTATGAAAAATTTCAAAAGGCGATCGCGCCGACCCGGATGTGGTCATCGAGAAAATTTTTCGAAGCCAAACTCAAAGAACAGCATAACCGCCACCTTCGCTATAACGACACGGCCTACAATCTCGAGCCCAACATCAAGGAAGGTCCGGGCGGTTTGCGCGACATCCAGATAATTGGCTGGGTAGCAAAACGTCATTTTGGCGCCAGGTCTTTCCGCGAACTGGTAGATCACAAGTTTATCACCGAAGCCGAATACGAACTGTTGAACGCGGGTCAAAACCATCTATGGAGAGTTCGGTTTGCATTGCATCGACTCGCCAAACGTCGTGAAGACCGATTGTTATTCGACTACCAAAAGCAATTGGCAATTGATTTTGGCTTCGAAGCTGGCCCACACAATCTCGCTATCGAGCAATTCATGCAGCAGTATTATCGCACTATCATGGATCTTGAACGCCTGAATGAAATGCTATTGCAGATTTTCAGGGAAGAAATTTTACTCACCGACAAGCAAAAAAAGCTGACCATCATCAACGACCGTTTTATGCTGCGAAACAATTTTATCGAGGCGCGTACTCCTGAAATATTCAAGCAACATCCACCCGCACTGGTTGAGTTGTTTTTGCTGGTATCGACTCACCCGCATTGCGAGGGTGTCACCGCATCGACGATTCGCCTGGTACGCGAGCATTTGTATCTGGTCGACGAAGAGTTTCGCAGTAACGACGAAGTGAATCATTTATTTATGCAGTTGATGGGGGCACCGGACGGTATGACTCACCAGATGCGGCGCATGAACTCCTATGGTTTTCTGGCCAAGTATATCCCTGCGTTTGGGAAAATTACCGGGCGCATGCAGTACGACCTGTTCCATGCCTATACGGTTGATCAACACACCATATTCGTGATTCGAAACCTGCGCAGATTTGCACTCGAAAAGCATCAAGACGAGTTTCCATTCTGCAACCTGGTCTACGGCAAGCTGGGAAACCCCTGCCTGCTATATCTAGCCGCATTGTTTCATGATATCGCCAAAGGCCGCGGTGGCGACCATTCACTGCTGGGCGCCGATGAAGCGACTCAATTTTGTCTTCAACACAAGCTCAACCGCAAGGAAATTCGCATTGTTTCGCAACTGGTACGCGATCATCTGCTGATGTCAGTCACCGCACAGCGCAAAGATATCAGCGACCCTGATGTCGTGCGTGAATTTGCCCGCCAGGTCGGTAGCATGAATATGCTGAATTATCTCTATTTACTGACAGTCGCCGATATTCGCAGCACCAATCCAAATCTATGGAATAACTGGAAGGACGCACTGCTCAAGCAGTTATACCATAGTACCAAGCACGTAATCCGGCTCGGTATCGATAATGCTCCCGACATCGAAGAGATTATCCAGGAAAACAGGGATGCCGCATTCGAGGCGATGACCGACCTGCCTTACAGCCGGAGTCAAATTAACATCCTGCTCGAGGAGTTGCCCGGCGATTATTTTTTACGCCATCACCCATTGGAAATTAAATGGCACGTGCAGACCATTCTGGGCAATCCGGGAGAACAAACCCTGGTCAATATCCGCCAGGCCAAATACACCAAAACCACCAAGGTATTTGTCTATAGCGATGAATGTTCCAACGTATTTTCACAGGTCACCGGCACGCTGGGCTCGCTAGGTCTCAGTATATTGAACGCGGAGATTTTCACTACCAGCAACGACAAGGTGATGGATACCTTTATCATTCAGGACCATAACAACCAGGCCGTCACCGATCCTGAAACAATACAACAGATTGAAAACTCCCTGATCGAGGCGCTCAAGTCGAACTCAATTTATCGAGGTGTCTCCAACAAGCGTACACCACGACGCTTAAAGGCTTTCAACCGGCCCACTAAAATTCACTTTGAGCAGGACTACCTGAACAGCCGCACGGTAATGGAAATTAGCTCGATGGATATGCCCGGATTGCTCTCGGTAATTGCCAATGTCATCGCCGCACTGGAGATCAATATTACGCACGCAAAAATATCAACCCTGGGTGAAGTAATAGATGATATATTTTATCTCACGACAGCGGATGGAAAAAACATCACGGATCAGTCATTACTGGATCAATTGGAAGCCAACATGAAAGAAGCCCTGGAAGCCAGGAAAGCAGCCTAGTTTTCCCTTAGCATTTAATCCAGCCTAATTGATCAAGATAAGTTCTGAATACTAGTCATTATTTTGCGGTGGAAAGCTCACCCAGGTAAGGATAACGAGCAATCCGAAACTAGTGTAGGCCATCACAAAAACCCACCAGGGCGCGTCATAGTAAAGAAAACGCTCCAGCCAGTAACGCATAAAGCTCCCATCGTATTGCACGCCACCGGCCTGGCGCCGAAACCACATTTCAAGGTTGGTGAGGGGGCAAAGCAGACCAGCCCAGGATTGGGCAACCACGACAATGATACCGGCGAGGTGGACAATTCTGAACCACCGGTTTCGAACCCACAGCCAGTGCCGAAACCCGCCCACTATAATCAATAGCAATGCAACTACCACGAAGACAACAAACAAAACGTGAAGCAGTAATACCAGGTCGGCAAGAATTTGATAAGAGTGCTCCATGCTACAGCCTGGTATCTAGCCGTTGCGGCGCATTGCCCTGGCCAGGTTGATCGAACCTGATTTGCTAAGCTGCTCTATCACCCGCTGTTTATCTTTTGCGGGGCGATTCTGACTCAGCTTAAATTTACCCTGAATTTCGTCGATCGTTATTTCGATGCCGATGATAGCACCGAGCATCGAAGCCTTATAATCGGGCTGCCATGGAACCTGGAAGGACGATTCATATTTCCCGGTCAAAGATTCGACCAGTATTTTTAATTTTTCACGGTCATCGAATACTTGACACACACCATAGATGTGTACTGCCTGGTAGTTCCAGGTAGGTACTCCCGGGGATCTATACCATGAGGGCGAAATGTAGGCATGAGGCCCCTGTAGCGTAACCAGTACGCTCTGCGTATCTATGTCGGAGTGCTGTGGGTTCTGTTTTGCCAGATGCCCTACAAGTTTCTGTTTATCGCTACTCAGCAGAAAAGGGATATGGCTTGAAAACAGTTTTCCCTGCACCGAGGAAATCAGCTGACCAAAGCCATTGGCCTCGATGAACGCGAATATCTGGTCATCGTCAGTTACTTCAAAATGTCTGGGTATGTACATACTTTTGCCGGGTGATGACACTAAATTAAAACATATGAGAGAGAACCATGACAAGGTCTCAGTATTTTGCACCGTGACCTTCGAGGTACAGCTTCCACTCAGCAATATCAGTTTCGAGCAGCAATCTTTATTGATACCAAGCCGGCCAGCTTCCTGCCGAGGAAAACCTGTTTGAATCGCTTCTTCCAGCCTGACCTCGATGCTAGAATCTCTCCTTTTTCCATGACCACTGGGAGACCCAGATGAGCAACCATCGACAAGCCGATTTTAAAACCCGTGAGGTGCATGCGGGCGTTAGCCCAGATCCGGTAACCGGTGCAATTTTGACACCTATTTACCAGACGACCACCTTCGTGCAGGAGTCGGTGGACCGGTATCTGGAAAAAGGTTATTCGTATAGTCGCTCTGGCAACCCAACCGTCACCGCGCTGGAGGAGCGCATTACTGCTTTGGAAGGTGGTGCTGGTAGCCTTTGTTTTGCAACCGGAATGTCGGCAACCAGTTCGACATTGATGGCGCTGCTCAATGCTGGTGAGCACGTCATACTCTCGGACGTGGTCTATGGCGGCACCCACCGCGTGACCACCAAAGTACTGTCCCGGTTCGGTGTCGAGTGCAGTTTTGTCGATACTGCCGATCCGACCAACGTAAAAAACGCCATCCAGAGTAACACCCGGTTGATTTTCACCGAAACCCCGGCCAATCCAACTTTAAAGCTGACCGACATAGCTGCTGTTTCTGAAATTTCAAAAGCACATGGCATCCCCCATGTAGTGGACAATACCTTTTTAACGCCCTACTTCCAGCGACCCCTGGAACTAGGTGCTGATATTACTTTACACAGTACAACCAAGTTCATGGAAGGGCATAATATCAGCGTCGGCGGTTCGATCACTGCTGCAAGCCAGGCGCATTTAGACGCAATCAT
>JACZQS010000361.1 GCA_022545625.1 Pseudomonadota bacterium | reverse complement strand
CCAATACCTGTCCCTGGCGGGCATCGGAAGGAGCTGTTCGGTGAAAAAGACCCTTGTCATCAATGGTCGACAGGGCAGGAGATGTTGCCGATGGAGACACCATCACGACACCATTTGGCACCGCTACGTTATTCGCAATTGCAGTGGTAACACCCGAACAATCGGCACCCATGATCGCGACAACACCATCGGAGGTGATCAGACGTTCAGCAACAGATGTGGCTGCAGCCGAATCGATACAGGTCGAATCACCACGTATTCCAATAATGGTACTGCCGTCGAGAAAATTGCCTGACTTCGAAGCTTCGGACATCGCCAGTTCAGCACCGGCGGCCATGGCGGGCGTGAGTGATTCTATGGGTCCGGTAAAACCAAGAATGATCCCTATTTTGATCTCTTCCGCGGCCACCGGAGTAGACAATGCTACTAGCATTGTTGAGGCTAAAAGAATTTTCTTCATCAGTACTCTCTCAATTATTTGATTGATAGTCGCCCGAAATTGATTAGGAATTATTGTCGAATTTCGAGATTGCTGGCCAATGTTATCACTGTTTTCGGATACTTGCATATGCCCAACCTGATTTCACCACTAAATAAAAGTCCCGGGATTTTGCTATTTTCGAGGAATATAAGTTGCTTTTGTCCCCTATTCTCATTATTTTCAACGGTCTTTTAAACCACGCGCAAACCACGACACAACCATTTCAATGGACGCAACTATAAATAGCCACTCATCAGTATCGAGCTGGCGCGATTTTCCTATAAAGCAGCAACCAACCTACCCGGATCAGGATCGATTAATCCAGGTAGAGCAAAAACTACAGGGTTTTCCCCCACTGGTTTTCGCTCAGGAAATTCGCGACTTGAAGAAAAATCTGGCCGAGGTGTCTGCCGGTCGTGGTTTTTTATTGCAGGCGGGTGACTGCGCCGAATCCTTCGCAGAATTCAAGGCCAAAAAGATTCGCGATACCTTTAAAGTATTACTCCAAATGGCCATAATTTTAACCTTTGCAGGGCGCAAACCGGTAACGAAACTTGCCCGCACCGCGGGCCAATTTGCCAAACCGCGTTCGTCTGACCAGGAAGTAGTCGATGGTATCTCACTGGCAAGCTATCGAGGCGATATTATAAACAGTGTCGAATTTAATTCGGCGGCAAGGATACCGGACCCCGAACGTATGCTGCAAGCCTACCATCAAAGCGCCGCAACACTGAATCTGTTACGCGCCTTTGCGCAGGGGGGCCTGGCGGACCTACATCAGGTACACCGCTGGAATATGAGTTTTGTCGAGGCCAGTCCGGCCAGGGATCGCTATCTAGAAATGTCGGAACGCATCGAAGACGCACTTGGTTTCATGGAAGTCTGTGGTATCACATCTCAAACAGCCCCTTCAATTCGTGAAACCCAGATATTTACTTCACACGAGGCTTTATTGCTCAACTATGAAGAAGCACTGTCTAGAATCGATTCATTTACCGACAAACGCTACAATTGCTCAGCACACTTTGTCTGGATTGGTGAACGTACGCGCCAGATCGACCATGCACATGTCGAATTCTTTAAACAGATTGAAAATCCAATTGGGGTTAAAATCGGGCCTGGTATCGACAAAGATGAGTTGATAGGTCTGATCGACGCGCTTAACCCCGACAATCAGGCTGGGCGATTAACCCTGATCACACGCATGGGTGCCGATAAGCTCGCCGAAACTCTCCCGGTATTGATTCGTGCGGTTAAAAGCGAAGGTCGGAATGTGGTCTGGTCATGCGACCCGATGCATGGCAATACGGTCAAAGCCAGCAGCGGGTACAAAACCCGCCAGTTTGACGACATTATGCGCGAACTTCGTCAGTTTTTTTCGGTACATCAGGCCGAAGGCAGTTACCCGGGTGGTATCCATCTCGAAATGACCGGCGAACACGTGACCGAGTGTACTGGCGGTGCTTATCAGATTACCGACTCTGACCTGGGGTCACGCTATCTGACTCAATGTGATCCCAGACTCAATGCAGACCAGGTCTTAGAACTTGCTTACCTGATAGCTGACTCCCTGAAAGCGACCAAGGTCGGTCTCGAATCCCGGATTAATTAATACCGGGTAACTTATAAAATCGTAAAGTTTCCTCAAGGCTAGATATGACCCAGACCACCAATTCCGCTAGCAAGCTCGAGCAAGTATTAAAAGCCGGCCACTTTGCGATGACCGCTGAAACTTCACCACCCGATGCGGCTTCGGCCGAGGTAGTTCTTAGTCGGGTTAGTTGTTTGAAAGGTATCGCCGATGCCGTCAATGTCACCGACGGCGCCAGTGCACGGGTGCACATGTCGGCCCTCGCCTACGCGGCGATTATCGCCCGCGCAGGTATCGACCC
>JACZQS010000360.1 GCA_022545625.1 Pseudomonadota bacterium | reverse complement strand
TACCTTGGTTTGTAACATCTGCTCGAACAAATGTTCCAGCGTAGGATGCATGGCATCAAATAACGGTGCCGGGTAAAGACCAAATATCAAAACTGCAATGGCCAACATCGATAGAATAAATGTTTCGCGTGAATTAATATCTTTTAGATGTTTAACATTGTCATTGGCTACTTCACCGAAGATGACTCTTTTATACATCCATAATGTATAAGCGGCACCCAGTATCAAGGTGAGTGCTGCCATAAATGCGATCCAGAAATTGGCCTGGTAACTACTGAGGATGACAACGAATTCACCGACAAAACCTGATGTCCCCGGAAGTCCTGCATTTGCCATGGCAAATAACATCATGAAGGCGGCAAAATGCGGCATGGTATTGACCACACCACCATAATCTTTAATCTCTCGACTATGCATCCGGTCATACATGACACCGACGCAGAGAAATAATGCCCCGGAAATAAAACCATGAGAAATCATTTGTACCATGGCACCTTCAAGTCCAAACACGGCACCTTCTGTTGAACCCGTAGCCACATAAATACTAAAACCGACAAAGAATCCTAAAGTCACAAAACCCATATGTGAGATAGACGAATAAGCAATCAGTTTTTTCATGTCCTGCTGCACCAAAGCAACAAAACCAATATAAACAATGGCAATTAATGATAAGACGATCATCATATCGGCAAAATACAGACTGGCATCCGGGGTAATCGGCAAACTGAAACGAAGAAAACCATAACCACCAAGCTTCAACATGATCGCGGCCAATATCACTGAACCACCTGTCGGTGCTTCAACGTGGGCATCTGGTAACCATGTATGCACAGGCCACATGGGTATTTTTACTGCGAAGGCGAGCAAGAAAGCGATAAAGATTAATTTCTGCGCGCCTGGCCCTAGTGGCAGATTTTGTAATTCCAGGATATTGAAACTGCCCGATTGGGAATACAGGTAGATAAAGGCCACCAGCATTAGCACCGAACCAAGAAAGGTGTACAGGAAAAACTTCAGCGTCGCGTAAACCCTCCGCTCACCACCCCATACACCGATAATCAGGAACATCGGTACCAGCATCGCTTCCCAAAATACATAAAACAGGACGCCATCGAGCGCCGAAAATACACCGATCATCAGCCCTTCGAGAATGAGAAACGCGGCAAAATATTGCGCCGGACGGACTTTGATCGAATCCCAGCCCGCAACGATGACGAGTGGCGTAATGAAAGCCGTCAGCAGAATCAGCGGCGCAGAAATCCCGTCGACACCGAGGAAATATTCGACCTTGAGTGCCTCGATCCACGGCGCTCGTTCAACGAATTGCATTGACGCGGTGGTCGTATCGAAATTGCTGAACAAAAAGATGCTGAACACGAACGTCAGTAAAGACACCGCCAGCGACAAGGAACGCATTCCAGCAGCTCGCGACGACGCCGGGTCGTCGCCATCACCGGCGATCAACACTGCCATACCGCCGAAAATTGGCAGCCAGGTCAACAGACTGAGGATGTTGTGGGATAAGTCCATGTGTCAGGCCAGGTCCGTCATCTCAAAACCACAATATCCAGCCGAGAAAGGCTGTCAGCCCGATGAACATGGCAAACGCATAGTGGTAAAGGTAACCGGTCTGCAGATGCCGCAGCACACCGGCGAGGCGCCCTACCGTGTTGGCCGTGCCGTTGACCAGCACGCCGTCAATAATGAATTCGTCCCCCTTGGTCCACAGAAACTGACCGACTCGCCGGCCACCGGCGGCGAATCCCTTAATGTAGAGATCGTCGAAGTAATACTTGCGCTCCAAAAGCGTGTGCAAACCCGACATCCTGCCGCTGATCTCCCGCAGAATATCCGGTCGCTTGAGATACAGGAACCAGGCGACAAACACACCGGCGGCTGCGAGCCAGAAGATTGGCGTGAAAACCGCATGGGTTACAAGATCGAAACTGCCATGCCACTCGCCCGCCATCCGCGCAAGCACATCGTGTCTTTCCGTCTCGAAAATGGCGCCATCGAAGAAGTCACCGAACAATACCGGCTGAACGGTAAACCAACCGATGATTGCAGAAGGAATGGCAAGCATAATCAGTGGAACCGTGACGACCCACGGTGATTCATGCAGATGTGACTTCGTTTCCTTATCCATGCGTTCCTCGCCATGGAACACGAGAAAAAACATGCGAAATGAGTAAAGGGCAGTAACGAATACGCCGAGCAAAACGCTCAGGTAGGCAATCCAGTAGACGACGCCCTGCCCCTCCCAGTGCGATTCCTGCACTGCCTCGATAAGCAGATCCTTGGAGAAAAAACCGCCGCTACCGGGGAACCCGATCAAGGCGAGGGAACCGATCAGCGCCGTCCAATAGGTAATGGGCAGGTATTTTT
>JACZQS010000088.1 GCA_022545625.1 Pseudomonadota bacterium | reverse complement strand
AGTTGATAGTTTCCGGCTTCTTGCCCTCGCCGTAAGACCAGGACCTCACCATATCGGGTGAAGCCAAACTTACGCGGATGTGGTCAAAATTGTCATTTTGACCCTGTTTCTTTAATAGATTAAGTAAGTCTTTCATGTTTATTCCTGCTCAAGTTCTATGTTCAGGCACAAAGATCTGATTTCTTTAAGTAGCACGTTAAATGACTCGGGCATGCCTGCTTCCATACTAAAATCACCATCAACGATATTTTTATACATCTTGTTTCGCCCATTCACATCGTCTGATTTGACAGTCAACATTTCCTGCAAGGTATAAGCCGCACCGTACGATTCGAGAGCCCATACCTCCATCTCACCAAAGCGTTGACCACCGAACTGGGCTTTACCACCCAGTGGTTGTTGTGTAACCAGGCTGTAAGGACCCGTCGAGCGTGCATGCATCTTATCGTCGACCAGATGATTCAGCTTCAACATATACATGTAACCCACGGTTACCGGACGATCGAATGGTTCTCCAGTACGGCCATCGTATAATCGGGTCTGGCCCGTTTCCGGCAACTCCGCCAGCGCCAGCATGTTTTTGATCTCTTCTTCGTCGGCACCATCAAATACCGGGGTCGACATAGGCACACCATCGCGCAGATTATTACAAAGCTCCAGGATTTCCTTATCGTTGAATTCCTTGATCCTCAGCTTTTCACTACTGTTGTTGTATATCTTCTTGAGGAAGGTACGAAATTCCTCGACCTTTTTTTGTGCCTCGAACATTTCGCCGATCTTGAGACCGAGTCCACGTGCTGCCCAGCCCAGGTGGGCTTCGAGAATCTGACCGACATTCATTCGAGAAGGGACACCCAACGGATTCAATACGATATCAACCGGGGTGCCGTCCTCACGATAAGGCATATCTTCTTCAGGTACGATCATCGAAACAACGCCCTTGTTACCATGGCGTCCAGCCATCTTGTCACCTGGCTGCATACGGCGTTTGACCGCGACATATACCTTGACCATTTTGAGTACACCTGGTTTCAGGTCGTCGCCTGCGGTCACTTTCTTTTTCTTTTCTTCGAACAGGCTATCGAACCCGGAACGCTGAACTTCAAGCTGCGCGTTCATCGACTCCAGGGTTTTACTGATCTTGTCATTGCCAATGCGGATCTTGGCCCACTGGTCGCGACCAATCGACTCCAGGTAATCCTTGGTGATGATCGTATTTTTCTTCAAGCCATCCGGACCACCAGTCGCCTTCTTACCGGTAATCAGCCGCGCCACGCGCTGATAAATGTTTTCTTCGATAATGCGAAACTGGTCGTCAAGATCTTTCTTCAGTGACTCTATTTCAGCACGTTCATTTTCCAGTGCTCGTGAATCCTTCTCCACACCGTCCCTGGTAAACACACGCACATCGATAACAGTACCCACCACGCCCGACTTCATACGCAGAGAGGTATCCTTCACGTCAGAGGCTTTTTCACCGAAGATTGCACGCAACAATTTCTCTTCCGGTGTCAGCTGAGATTCACCTTTTGGTGTTACCTTGCCTACCAGAATATCGCCAGCCTTGACTTCGGCGCCGACATATACGACACCAGACTCATCTAGCTTCGATAACAGCCCCTCGCTGACATTCGGGATATCCGCAGTAATTTCCTCGGTGCCAAGCTTGGTGTCTCGCGCGAGACAACTCAGCTCCTCGATGTGAATCGTTGTGAACCGGTCTTCTTTTACCACGCGCTCCGACAATAGAATCGAATCCTCGAAGTTGTATCCATTCCAGGGCATGAAAGCGACCTGCATGTTTTGTCCCAGTGCCAGCTCACCTAAATCAGTGGACGCGCCATCGGCCAGAACATCGTCTTTTTCGATGATATCTCCAGGTTTTACCAGTGGTTTCTGATTGATACAGGTATTTTGATTAGAGCGCGTATATTTGGTGAAGTTATAAATATCGACACCAGGCTCGCTTTCACTGGTTTCTTTATCATTAACCCGAATTACCACACGACTTGCATCGACCGAGTCGACAACACCGCCGCGACTGGCCTTTACTGTAGTGCCCGAGTCAACCGCAACCACACGTTCCATACCTGTTCCGACCAATGGTTTCTCTGCACGCAAACAGGGAACGGCCTGGCGTTGCATGTTCGATCCCATCAGCGCCCGGTTGGCGTCATCGTGCTCCAGAAATGGAATCAGCGATGCGGCCACCGAAACGATTTGCTTGGGTGACACATCCATAAAATCGATCTTATTCCGAGTGCTCAGCGTGGCTTCATTATTTTTACGGCAGGCAATCAACTCATCGGTCATCGCACCTTTTTTGTCGAGCGTAACATTCGCCTGTGCAATCCAATATTGACTCTCCTCAATGGCCGAAAGATAAACAACTTCATTGGTAACCTTGCCTTTAATTACCTTGCGATAAGGGGTTTCAAGAAATCCATAATGATTGGTGCGAGCATACACCGACAGCGAATTGATCAGGCCGATATTCGGTCCCTCGGGGGTCTCGATAGGACATACCCGGCCGTAATGGGTCGGGTGTACGTCTCGAACCTCAAACCCAGCTCGTTCACGGGTTAAACCACCCGGCCCAAGTGCCGAAACGCGGCGTTTGTGGGTGACTTCCGAGAGCGGATTATTTTGATCCATAAACTGGGAAAGCTGGCTGGAGCCAAAGAATTCCTTTACCGCCGCTGCCACCGGCTTGGCGTTAATAATATCCTGGGGCATCAGCCCTTCTGATTCAACCAGGCCAAGACGGTCGCGTACCGCGCGTTCTACTCGAACGATACCGGTTCTAAACGCATTTTCAGCCATCTCGCCGACACTACGAATTCGGCGATTTCCAAGGTGGTCAATATCATCAACCGTTCCGTTACCATTTCGAATATTGATCAGTTCTTTTACCGCGTCGACAATATCCTCGGTCGACAGGGTGCCGCTACCTTCAATTTCCTTGCGACCCAAACGGCGGTTGAATTTCATCCGTCCGACTTCGGACAGATCGTACCTTTCTTCATTAAAGAATAAATTTTTAAACAGGTTTTCAGCAGAATCCTTGGTCGGCGGCTCACCCGGACGCATCATGCGGTAGATTTCCACCTTGGCTTCGAGGTCATTAGTGGTAGGATCCAGCGCCAGGGAATTGGAGATATAGGCACCCCGATCAAATTCATTGGTGAAAATGGTCTTAATTTGCTTGATTCCTTTTTCTCTAATCAGGGCCAGCATTTCTTCGGTAATTTCGTCATTGGCACTGGCAATCACTTCGCCGGTTTCTTCATCGACCAGATTGTCAGCGAGAATCTTGCCCCAGAGGAAATCTTCCGGCACGACCAGCGACCTGACACTTGCCTTTTTCAGCTGCTTGATATACATCGCCGTGATTCGACGCCCCTGCTGCACCAGTACCTTGCCCTTGACTTTAATATCGAAGGTTGCGGTTTCACCTTTTAGCCAGTCGGCCTGCAACACCATGCTGATGTCATTCTTCTTAATCTTGAACACGTTATGGTCAAAAAACATATCGAGCATCTGCACAGTATCGAATCCCAGCGCACGCAATAAGATGGTTGCCGGTAATTTACGGCGGCGATCGATGCGCACAAATAGCGAATCCTTGGGATCGAATTCGAAATCGAGCCAGGAACCCCGGTAAGGGATAACCCGCGCCGAGAATAACAATTTCCCAGACGAATGTGATTTGCCGCGATCGTGGTCGAAAAACACACCGGGAGAGCGATGCAATTGAGATACGATGACACGCTCGGTGCCATTGATGACGAAGGTTCCATTTTCGGTCATCAGCGGCATTTCGCCCATATAAACTTCCTGTTCCTTGATATCCTTGACCGAACGATTTTTAGCGGAAGCTTCCTTGTCGTAGATGACAAGACGAACCAGCACGCGTAAAGCGGCGCCATAAGTGAGCCCACGAATCTGGCATTCTTTAACATCGAAAACCGGCTCGCCTACACGGTAACTGACATATTCCAGTTCGACACTGCCTGAGAAACTGACAATCGGAAAGATAGACTGGAAAGCACGTTCCAATCCTGTACCCTTCTGATCCCCTTCTGGATTAAGAAAACGCTTGTAGGAATCGGTTTGAATAGCCAGCAGATAAGGTTCATCGATCACTGCAGGTCGTTTACCAAAATCTCTGCGAACACGTTTTTTCTCAGTAAATGAGTAAGCCATTTTTGATCCTCTTAAAAACATACGTTTTCATTTCAATATCATCTCTATGCGAGTATAAAAAGCTTACAAGCACAGATGGGCCGATGACTTTTCAGCCATCAGCCCCCACTGTCAAGTTATGGGTATCAATACCCGGACAACCGCTAACTACTTGAGTTCGACAGTTGCGCCAGCTTCTTCAAGCTGCTTTTTAAGCTCTTCGGCTTCGCCTTTGGAAGCACCTTCCTTGATCGTGGTCGGTGCGCTTTCAACCATGTCTTTCGCTTCTTTCAGACCCAGCCCGGTGATCGCCCGTACCGCTTTGATGACGGCTACTTTCTTTTCACCAAAACTACCCAGTACCACATCGAATTCGTCCTTCTCTTCTGCAGCACCACCCGCATCACTTGCTACGGCTACAGGCGCAGCGGCAACCGCTGCCGCGGCTGAAACGCCGAATTTTTCTTCCATTGCGGAAACCAGATCTACGACTTCCATCACACTCATGTTTGATATAGTTTCAAGAATATTTTCTTTAGAAACTGCCATTACTATTTCTCCTGATACAGAAAATTAAAAAGATTATTTAGCTTGTTTCTGGTCGCGAACAGCTGCGATTGTACGAGTTAACCTGCCCGGCACCTCATTCATAGTACGAACAAATTTTTCGACAGGCGCTTTCATCACGGCCATCAACAGGCTGATCGCCTGATCGTAAGTTGGTAGCGAAGCCAGTCGTTTTATCTCGGATGGATCCAGCAACTCACCGCCAAAGGCGATTAGTCTAACGACTAGATTTTTATTAGTGTCCGCATAATCCTTCAGAACACGAGCAGCTCCACCCGGATCTTCCATCGAAAATGCGTAAACCATCTGGCCCTGCAGTACATCACACATACATCCGTAGTCAGTACCTTCAAACGCACGTCGGGCAAGGCTGTTTTTGACCACGCGTAAATATACGCTGCATTCACGAGCCTTGATACGCAACTGGGTCATCTCACCAACTGTCAAGCCCCGATACTCGGCTGCAATCACAGAGTGCGCTCGCTTGGCAACCTCAGTTACTTCGCTCACCACCCCCTGCTTTTGCTGGAGTGTTAAAGGCATAATAAGTTCTCCTGATTATTAAACCATACTGAACTAACGTTCAGCCCTTGATCCCTTTCCGATATTTCTACCGATTCCATCACGATCTCTTAACCAGGTATTCCTGTCTCAGAGGATCATCTGCGTAGGAAATTAAGGCCGAACTCACAATAAGCCGAACCACCCACGGTCTTTGACGAGATCAGCGCCCTTAGGCACTGCATTCTCAAAGATTCTAACCAATGCCACTATGAATTAAATAATGACTCAAAATTTTACCACTAGATATCTAACGACGCCGGATCAACCGCAACACCGGGTCCCATCGTGGTCGAGATTGAAACTTTCTTTAAATACACACCCTTTGAACTGCTAGGCTTCGCCTTATTCAAATCGGTGAGCAAAAATTCAAGATTTTCTCGCAACTGCTTAACTTCAAAACTGGATTTACCGATGGTGCAATGGATGATGCCGCCCTTATCAGTTCTATAGCGAACCTGACCCGACTTGGCATTTTTAACCGCTGTTCCAACATCTGGGGATACGGTACCAACTTTAGGATTTGGCATTAGACCCCGTGGCCCAAGTATCTGGCCCAATTGGCCAACCACACCCATGGCGTCTGGACTGGCAATGACGACATCGTAGTTCAAATCGCCGCCTTTCATTGAATCCGCCAGCTCCTGCATGCCAACCACGTCGGCACCCGCTTTTTCTGCCTTATCGATATTGTCACCCTGGGTGAAAACAGCGACCCGCACCACTTTACCGGTGCCATTGGGAAGTACACTGGAGCCACGCACATTCTGTTCAGATTTGCGCGGGTCGACGCCGAGATTAATTGCCGCGTCGATTGATTCGTCGAACTTCGCCGTGCTCAGCTCCTTAAGTAGCGCCAGGCCTTCATCAATCGCATATTGCATGGTCCTGTCAATTTTTTCGCGCATAGCAGCAACGCGTTTTGATTCCTTAGCCACCTATACGCCCTCCACGTCCAGTCCCATACTTCGGGCACTACCAGCTATTATTCGCACTGCAGCATCCATATCATTTGCGTTCAAATCTTTCATCTTGGTAGTCGCAATCTCTTCCAGTTGGGCGCGGCTCACCTTGCCAACCTTTTCTGAATTTGGCGTGCCGCTACCCTTGGCTACTCCCGCCGCCTTTCTTAGCAATACTGCTGCTGGCGGGGTTTTGATTTCAAATGTAAAGCTTTTGTCGGTATAGACCGCGATGATTACCGGTAGCGGCATACCGTTTTCGACATCCTGGGTCTTCGCGTTAAACGCCTTGCAAAACTCCATGATATTAAGGCCGTGCTGGCCAAGAGCGGGGCCCACCGGAGGACTCGGATTTGCCGAGCCTGCGGGCACCTGAAGCTTGATATATTTCTCTATCTTTTTTGCCACTATACTATCTCCCGGGTGCAAACGGACTACTCGATTCGCCCTCCCCGTCTAAACACACTATAAAAATAACCTTTCGACCTTGCGGCCGTCATTCAGGCGTCTGTCAAACTTGACCCGATTCCCGGTTCGTCCGAATAGATCCTAACCTTTTTCCACCTGGCCAAAGTTCAGTTCTACCGGAGTCGAACGGCCAAATATCTGGACTGAAACGAGCATCTTGCTCTTTTCATAATTCACTTCTTCGACGACACCGTTGAAATCATTGAATGGCCCGTCGTTAACGCGCACCACTTCACCCACTTCAAACAGCACTTTGGGCCTTGGCCTGTCCACACCTTCCTCGACACGACTCAATATCGCATCCGCTTCGGCCTGGGAAATCGGTGCCGGCTTGTCGCTGGTTCCACCAATAAATCCGAGGACTTTTGGTACCTGCTTTACCAGATGCCAGGTATCGTTATCCATTTCCATCTGCACTAACACATACCCGGGAAAGAACTTGCGCTCACTTTTGCGCTTGGTGCCATCTTTCATTTCTACCACTTCCTCGGTAGGCACTAATATCTGGCCAAATTTTTTCTTGTAACCGGAACTGGCGATACGGCTCTCTAGTACCTTCTTAACATAGGCCTCGAAACCGGAATAAGCATGTACTACGTACCAGCGAATAGCGGTTTTGCCTGTTACAGTAGTTTCCTCTGCACTAGTATCACCGGCGCTAGTATCATCGGCCTTAGTTGCATCCGCGGTAGATTCTTCCGAGGCGGTTTCTTCTGCGGCAATTTCATCCGCGACAGTATCATCGTTAGACATCAATTCACCTTAAACCAGTAAACTGCGCACGCCCCATCCCAGGGTCATGTCAATTAACCAGAGCATGATAGCCACCAGGAATACCATGATCAGGACTGCAATCGTGGTTTGCGTGGTTTCTGTCCGTGTCGGCCAGACTACCTTGCGCACTTCGACCCTGGCATCGCGTGCAAATCCCAGGCCCCGGCGGCCTATATCCGTGGTCGAAACAATAAAAAATGCTGTAGCTGCGACAGCCAATAATCCAATTACCCGTAAAAGCTGGGATTCATCTTCAAAATAGTAGAAACCGCCGACGCCAGCGATCAACGCCAGCAAAGCACATATGAGCTTGACTGTATCGAATCCTGATGCCGTCTGTTCGGTCTTTGTGACCACAAAATACCTCTAAATGCGTCGAAAATCGCCTAAATTGGCAGGACAGGAGGGAATCGAACCCCCAACCTGCGGTTTTGGAGACCGCTGCTCTGCCAGTTGAGCTACTGTCCTAATCTGGCGGCAGGAACCATCGCTACTATCAAATAAAGGGCGGGGATGGTAGCCCATCTCCCGCCCTGATGCAATGATATTATTTCAGTGATTCTTTGATCAAATCCGGGGCATTCAGTTGATCGATTAATATGGGCCTCATCGAGGCGAAAATTGCAACCAGATCGCAATGCAATCTCCCCTCCCACCCCAGGCGTTACTCGATAATTTTAGAGACGACACCCGCACCGACAGTGCGACCACCCTCGCGGATTGCAAATCGAAGCCCGTCTTCCATC
>JACZQS010000087.1:5196-8278 GCA_022545625.1 Pseudomonadota bacterium | reverse complement strand
ACGCTTGCTCCCCGGCCAACAAGGAATAATGCACCAACTTGACAGGGCCAAGGATCGTCTCGGCCTCGGCACAGTGATAGGCCAGCTCGGCGGCATGGGCCTCGACGTTATTTCCATATATCTCTTCTAGCGCATGGGCGATCCGAGCGTGCAGCCGCACCTTACGGCTGGTGGACAATTCCTTGGAGAGAGTCTCTTGGATTAAGGCATGGCTGAACTGATACCGCTCCAGCCCTCCAGACAGTTCCCGAGATTTCCAATCTAATCAAACTGTCTCAAAGAATTGTGGAATCACTGCTTGAAACCCTGAAAAAACAACTCTTGGTTGAAGTAACCGGCGCGGCTGACAACAACCCTCTCATTCTGAAATACGTTCTGACCGGCAAGGGCAAGGAGAGGGCAATCGAAGTCTTGAAACAATCTGAATACATTGGTCCTGTGCCGGTGCCTTTAGCCGCATATCAAGCTCAAGTCGAAAAACAGGCAATCGCCAACGAACAGATCGGAGCCGACCAGCTTTCCCGGGCACTTTCCCATTTGGTTTTGCCGGAGAAGGTTCTTCGGCAGTTGGGACCGGGCATTAACTCGGGAAGGGCCATACTTCTTTACGGCTCGGGGGGAAATGGCAAATCTTCCATCGCTGAAGCTCTGGGACGGACTTTCCAGCAAGCGATTTATATCCCCCATTGTATCGAAGTGGATGGACAGATTATTAGAATCTTTGATCCGGCCCTGCACGAGGAGGATTGCTCGAAACAAGACTCGGAATCGTCGGAAGAGGATGCCCTTTACGGCCGTTCGGTCAAGTTCGACCCGCGTTGGGTGCGGTGCCGAAGGCCTATAGTCGTTACCGGAGGCGAGCTCACCCTGAAAATGCTCGATCTGGCGCAACCCGGGATCGATGCAGACCTGTATGAATGGATATTGTGGGAGCAGGAAAGATACACCATCCTGTCCCGATGGCAGGAGTGGAATGAGCTCCTTATTCGAGTCGAAAGTCTACCTCCCGATTTGCCCGAGCAGTTCAGATATCAAACTGCAACCTACAAAATCCGCGCCTACCTGGAAATTGGTCAGGTTGCAACAGCGCGCCGATTATTACGCGAACAATTGTGGTTGACAACCGCAGGCTCGGTGCCCGAATACCAGACCTGGCGCAGGCTGGTCATCTCCAGTTATCTGAAAGATGGCAGGCTGGATGATGCGCGTATAGCGATGTTGCGATTCAACCAGGATTTCGACTCCGACGATGAATCCTGGGTGCTTTTACGCGCAACTGTTTTGATCCGTTCGGGTCGTTATGAGCAGGCTATTCAGATTCTACAGGGAGTGGACGGATGGCAGGCGAGTCTGAGTAGTCTGCTGGCACAGTACAGGTTGCAACAAATCGGTCCGAAGGCATTATGGGAATTGCTAAAAAAACAGGTTGGCAGACAAGAATTCGAGGTTGGGGAGCAGTCGACACTCTGGGCCCTGGCATATTACGCCGCCCAGCAAATGTCGGCAGTCGACCGCGTCGTTGCACTGGAACAGGTTTTTAAGGCAGATTCGCCAACACCGCTGGAGCTGTTTCGGTTGCTCCCCGATCAATTATGGGACGCTTATATCGAATACGCGCAGCTGGTGGGTAACCGCGCTGAATTGTTAATAGGTGACGATATCCAGTGGCTCGATCTGGCAAAAAAAGCCAGTTCGGTGACACCGGTTAAAGCGCGGTCCCTGTACGCGCTATTGATGTTGCAAAGCCAGGATCAAATGGTAATCAGTGACGCGGCGGAAAATTATATGCAATCTTTTAAAGATGTCGACGAGTCTGAACAGCACCTGCTCGACCAGTTGTTTAATCGGAGTGAAACATTTTCCAATGCAGAACGAATTCCGCTGCTAGTCCGATATCAATTGGTTGATCTCGCGCTTAAGAATGCCGATATCGTTGAAGCGACTCGTCAGATGTCGGGACTCGATACCTACCCGGAGGGCTCCGACCGGTTCAAATGGCAGCTTCGGCAGGCGCGGGTGCTAATTCTAGGTGGTCGTTACAACGAGGGTAACGGGATATTGGATACCCTGATCAGTGAATACAGCGAACCGATAGCCGAAAAAACAGATCGAATTCTGCAAGTGCTTTTCGATTTACAGACGGTGAAATTGCACGAAGAAGCGATTCTACATTTCAATCGATTATTACGACTTCCGATAGAGCCAAAACAGCACCGCGAAATATTATTCTGGATAGCTGATTCGTATAAATTGCTCGAAAAGTATGACCAGGCAGCACTATTGTATTTGCAGTCCGCAATGTTACCCGGACCATTGGCCATGGATCTGTGGGCACAAACAGCGCGCTTCAGGGCCGCCGAGAGTCTGCAAGAATCGGGCCTGGTCGATGATGCGCGAAGGATCTACAAGGAATTACTCAGCGGCACGAGTGATCCTGCCAGGCGTTCGCTGCTAAGTCACAATATTCAGCAACTATGGTTGAATCAGAGCGTTCAATAGTATTTGTTCGAGTCGCCCCGGGGTTAGTCCAGCCCCCAGATAATGCTTTAAAACTGACAGGCGGGTGTCGAAGCCGACAGCCGCTTTTCTTCATCAGTCATTTCGGTTTCGATATGCTCGAACAAAGGTGTACTCAAATAGCGTTCACCAGTATCGGGTAACATGCATAAAATATTCGATCCGTCCGCTGCCGATTCTGCAACCTCTAGCGCAGCCGCCAGGGTTGCGCCACTGCTGATACCGACAAATATACCTTCTTGTTGAGCTAGATCGCGTGTACATTCCATCGCCTTCGGCGCTGCAACGGTCAAAACCGTTATGTTACTATCGGCAGTCATCGCGTCTTCGGTCAATTTGGGGATAAAATCCGGTGTCCAGCCCTGTACAGGGTGGGGGCTGAAGCCTGGATGACTTTCAGCGGGCGAACCGTCCTCGTGACGTTTTTGTGCGATGCCTCCGGTCACTAAACTGGCGAGTTCGGGTTCGGCGACGATCACCTTCGTATCGGTGGCCGGCGGGACCCGTTTCGCGCGCGCGCCGAGGAGGCGACCGGCATCTTCTACCAGGCCTTCGAGAGCGATCA
>JACZQS010000087.1:0-5186 GCA_022545625.1 Pseudomonadota bacterium | reverse complement strand
GCTCTTTTCGGTGAATACCCGGGCAACCCCTTTCAGGGTGCCGCCAGTGCCATATCCAGTCACCCAGTAATCGAGTTGCCTGCCTTCAAACGCGGCCAGGATTTCTGGTGCGGTGGTCTTTGAATGCATATTGGCATTGGCTTCATTTTCAAACTGGCGGGTCAAAAACCAGCCATTTTTTTCGGCCAGTTCTTTTGCCTTCTGCACCATTCCGCTACCCTTTAGCGGGGCGGGTGTGAGTACCACCTTGGCACCCATAAAACGCATCAGTCTGCGGCGTTCAACACTGAAACTTTCGGCCATCGTAACCACCAGTGGATAACCTTTTTGTGCGCAGACCATGGCCAGGCCGATGCCTGTATTACCACTGGTGGCTTCGATCACGGTTTGTCCGGGTTTCAGTGCCCCGCTTTTTTCAGCATCTTCGATAATGCCGAGTGCGAGGCGGTCCTTGACAGAGCCCATCGGGTTAAACGCTTCTATTTTTACATATAAATTAATATTGGGTGGTGCCAGCTTGTCAATTTTTACCACCGGCGTATTACCAATGGTGCCGAGAATATTGTCGTGTAAGCTCATGCCTATTATCCTTATTTTATGGGTTGGAGAGATGTGCGCCGCGAAAGGTTTAACATTTTTTATCATTGCTGACAACATAGCGGCCTGCATGTCTGTTGCATCGATTGAAATGAACGAATGGGTGGAATGAATATGCCGGCTGTTTACCTGGGCTAGTAGATCTAATAATTGACTATTTGATCTCTTGAAACCAGAGGGTTATAGCCTCATATTATGCCAATTGTCAGTAAAACCATTCAGGAGAACTTGAGCAATGACTGTAGCAGCAAATGCAGAAACCCGGGGTTTCGAAACAGAGGTTAAACAGTTACTGGATCTGATGATCCACTCGCTTTATTCCAACAAGGAAATATTTTTACGTGAATTGATATCCAATGCATCGGACGCCTGCGATAAACTACGTTTTACCGCGGTCTCAGATGCCAGTCTTTACGAGGAAGATATCGAGCTAAAGATCAAGATCAGTTACGACAAGGAAGCGCGTACTATCACGATTAACGATAACGGTATTGGCATGACCCGCGATGAGGTGATAGAGAATATTGGCACTATCGCTAAATCGGGCACCCAATCTTTCCTTGATTCGATTACCGGTGATCAGAAAAACGACGCTAATTTGATAGGTCAGTTCGGAGTTGGATTTTATTCTTCGTTCATCGTCGCCGAACAAGTAACCCTGCGAACGCGAAAAGCCGGCCAAAAGGCTAATAAGGGTGTCGAATGGACATCGGAGGGTAAGGGCGAATATGAAATCAAGTCGATTGAAAAACCTGGTCGAGGGACTGAAGTCACGCTGAAACTACGCAAAGACGAAGACGAGTTTCTGAACGACTGGAAATTACGTTCGATCATCACCTCTTACTCCGACCATATCGATTTTCCGGTAGTAATGGACAAATCTACCGAGCCGTCAGAAGATGGGGGCGAAACGGTTATCGAAGAAGAAACTATCAACCAGGCAGCTGCATTGTGGTTACGGCCGAAGGCCGATATCAAAGCCAAGGAGTATAAAGAGTTCTACAAGCATGTAGCCCATGATTACGAGGACCCGATCGACTGGAGTCACAACCGTGTAGAAGGCACCAACGAATATATTTCACTGTTATACATTCCGGCTCGAGCACCGTTTGATCTCTATGATCGTGAGTCCCGGCGTGGTATCAAGCTATACGTGAAGCGAGTATTTATCATGGAAGATGCCGACCAGTTGATGCCCAGGTATCTGCGTTTCGTACGCGGTTTGATCGATTCCAATGACTTGCCCCTGAACATTTCGCGTGAAATTTTACAGGGCAGTAAGATTATCGATAACATCCGCTCTGGCTCGGTCAAGAAAGTGCTGGGTATGTTGGAGAAAATTGCGAAAAACGATCCCGAAAAATATCAAAAATTCTGGACCGAGTTTGGCAGGGTATTAAAAGAAGGTCCTGCCGAGGATTTCACTAATCGGGAGAAAATTGCCAAACTATTGCGCTTCGCGACAACCCATACTGGTGATGAAGAGCAGACGGTTACTCTCGATGATTATATTTCTCGAATACAGAAAGGGCAGGATAAGATTTACTATATAGCTGCCGATTCCCATGCTGCGGCCAAAAATAGCCCGCATCTGGAAATATTCAAAAAGAAAGGCATCGAAGTCTTATTACTGTCGGATCGTGTCGACGAATGGTTGACTTCGAATCTGACCGAATTCGAGGGCAAGAAATTACAATCTGTCGCCAAAGGCGAGCTAGACCTCGGCAAGGACGAGGCTTCAGAAAAGAAACTCGAAGAAAAAGCAAAGTCGTCCGAGAAACTGGTGAAGCGTATGAAAAAGACTCTCGGTGACAGGGTCGAGGATGTTCGCGTGACTAATCGATTAACCGACTCACCGGCCTGTATCGTGCTCCACGAGCATGACATGGCGATGCATATGCAGCGCATTCTGAAAGAGGCCGGTCATGCAATGCCAGGCTCAAAGCCAATATTGGAAATCAATCCAGACCATCCAATCGTGAAAAAACTTGGTGGCGAAAAATCGAAGAAGAAATTTGACGACTGGTCTGATATATTATTCGACCAGGCGATACTGGCGGAAGGTGGGCAACTCGATGATCCGTCTGGTTTCGTCACTAAACTCAATAAGATGTTGGTGTCTATTGCCCGATAATACGACAATTCGAAGATATATCCGCCACCCGACCGATGTGCCAATCCGGGTCACGTTGGACGTGGTGGAGGGTGATCGCGATGATTCAGATGATGAAACGCTGACCAATCTCAGCCTCGGCGGACTGGCTTTTATTTCCATGCAACCGCTAAAGGTTGATCAAATGGTCCGAATAAGCATTCCGATCCTGAAACAGGACAATCATCTATCGGGAAAGGTTGTCTGGTGTGAGCAATCCAAAAATGGCTATGAAATTGGACTCGAATTCGAGGGTTCGAAAGACGTATTCCGATTACGTATGATCGAACAAATATGCCATATAGAACATTATCGAAAAGAAGTTAAGCTCGTTGAGGGACGCGAGCTGAGTTCAGAAGAAGCCGCGGACGAGTGGATAACGCGCTATGCAGGCGACTTTCCAACCTGATTGCCACCATCTCCGTGGCGTACCAGGACCCATCAATAGCCATTATCGGCGCCGGTCTGGACGGCTTTACCTGCTGAACCGAACTTGAAGGACTCGTGCCCAAGGTCAGGGTGTTCGAAAAAGACATCTCCCCCGGGGGTCGTGTGACTGGTGCATCATGACCGAAATTGAAACCAGCGTCCGGCTCGACAAATGGCTGTGGGCTGCGCGTTTTTTTAAAACACGAGCGATTGCCAGTCATGCGATTTCAGGTGGCAAGGTACACCTGGATGGACAGAGGGCGAAAGCGTCACGACTGGTTAAAATTGATGATTGTTACGAAATTTCGCGTGGCCAGGATCGACTGCAGGTAATCGTATTAAAACTCGCCCAACGACGCGCTTCGGCTACCATCGCACAGACCTTATACCGCGAAACCCAGCCCAGTATCGAGCGACGCGAACGCGAAGCCGAGCTACGAAAGCTGGCGGCATTGCAAAGGCCAGTGCGCGACACTCGACCCAGCAAACAGGAACGCCGGAAGATTCACCATTTTACCCGAAAGACATAAGGCATGATTCGATTGTTTGTCTACGGTACGCTGAAAATAGGCTTCCACAATGCATACTACCTGGAGGATGCCCGGTTCCTGGGTGAGTTTGTTACCGAACCGGTCTACTCGATGTATGATTTTGGTGGCTATCCCGCGGTCAGTGAAAATGGCAAAACTGCAATCGCAGGCGAAGTCTACGATATCAGCGAGGAGTTGTTGGCCTCGATCGACCTGCTTGAATGGTACCCGGATTTTTATCAGCGTGTAATGATCGAGACCAGTTTTGGCGGGGCCTGGATGTATGTGGTGAGCGAGCCACTTTGTGCCGACAAGATAAAAATCGGTGGAAGCTGGCTTTGATTAGAGGTTCCTTAACCATGGATCCTAAATCAGGGCGAGTAGGGTACTTCGTACTTCGACGCTTAAAAGATTGCGAATGTCCAGGTTAAGCTGCTCGGAGGATCTGGCAAAAACCAGGGCCTGCGAATCATTTTTTTCCAGATAATCCAGATCGAGAGCTGTTTCGATAAAGTGCCTGAACAACTGGCGGTCAAAAAAGTCAGGTGAATTAATACCATAAACCATCGAAATTTTCTGAGCCAGTAAATGGCAATGCTGTTCCAGTTCGGTTTCAGTCATCGGCGATTCGGCTGATTGCCGGATTACAATAAATGTCAGGTAGTATCGTTCAAGTATGGGTTGAACGATCAGTGCCAGGCGCGTCAAAAGCAGGTATCCGCGGTCGCTACGATCGGGTCTCTTGACTCCAGTTTTGGTTCTGACCAGCAGGTTGAGGTCAATCATTCCTGCCAATATCTCTGTCACCAGGTCCTTCAGTTCGCTGTCACTCCATTCTAGATGTAATTCTGATTTCAGGAAAGGATAGAGAAAGCGAGTAATTTTCGTCAGTCCGGTTACCGTCATCTGCCGTTTACTGACGAAACAACAGGCTATCAGCGCGGGCATGATTAATGTGTGCAAGCTATTATTGCGGTAGTAGCCCATCGAAGTAGCGCCCCCGGGCTGCAGGTAGATGATATTTCCAAGCGGATGTTGACGAATTTTTAACAGGCCCTGTCGGGCGATGCGCTCGAGCTGCGCAGCATCGATAGCCCCGTTAATCCTGACATCAATATTGGCCGGAATCGTTTTGATCAATTTGGCGAGAAATTCACCTTGCTGTATCAGTTCCTGCATATCGATGCTTTGACGCGGAGTCGCGAGTAGCAGGGTCGCTATCAGGTTAACCGGATTCACTACGCAGGCGCGATTGATTCCAATCATGACACGTTTCGACAGGGTTGAAATCGCCTGCCAGTACCAGTCGGGTCTTTGTTCGATTTCCTGCACGCGCTGCTGCCAGCCGGGCGCCGCCTGGTCGAGCACTTCGGATAACACGATCGGTTTGCCGAAACTAATGGTTACCCTGCCATAATGACCTTTTAGTTTGAATATTGAGCCGAGTGCGCCAATTAGTGATTCAGGCTTCTTCTTTT
>JACZQS010000086.1 GCA_022545625.1 Pseudomonadota bacterium | reverse complement strand
ATGTTCGGCTATTCAATATTTCATTGATATACAGGATAAAATTGAAAAGGGTAGCGGATTAATTTTTAGCTGGCCTTTAAGAATGTGGCATATTTACTTCAATCTACGTGGTGATTATATCAAACTCCGTACAAGGCCACCTGGATCCCAAGTTTAGCAATGTTTTAGATGCCTCGAAACTGCGGGAAATTTACTAACAGTAATTTTAGAATAATGCGTAATTCACATAGGTATTTTGTAGATCAACACAGCATTAAGGAGTCATCTTGAGATTTAGCACACTAACCATCACTATTCTCCCGTTAATACTTTTATCTGCCTGTGTATCCAGCGGTAAACATGAAGCGACACTTGCTGAAATGGATACAATGCGCCAATCCTTAGGAAGCGCCCAGGAAGAAATCAACCGTAATCAACAGCAAATTGAACAAACTGTGCAAGAATTAGATGCTGCCAGGATGCAGAATGCGTTGGCTCAGGAGGAAATCAACCGTAATCAACAACAAATAGAGAAAACAGAACTGCAATTAGAATCCGCCAGGAAGCAAATTGTGACAGCTACGAATGAGTTAATGAAACTTGAAGCAAGAAAACAGGATCTTCAGGGAGAGCTCTCAGAATCACAGGCACAAATGGCTACACTAAGTATTATTGAGAATGAAACCAAGCGTCGTAATCAAATATACGAAAAATTTGTTAATCGCTTGAAAACCATGATCGACGGCGGTCAATTAACTGTCAGCATTGCACAAGGTCGAATTGTCATCAACCTCCCTAATAATGTCCTGTACAAAAGTGGTAGCGCTAATTTAAACCCCGAAGGCGAGGAGACCCTGACTCAAATCGCCCTGGTACTTAGCCAATTTTCAGACAGGCGTTTTCAAATTGAAGGGCATACTGACAATAAGCCAATTAAAAGTGCACGGTTTCCCAGTAACTGGGAACTATCTACTTCCCGGGCACTCACAGTCGTCCATCTATTGACAGATTTGGATGTTGTACCTGAGAATATTTCAGCCGCCGGATTTGGCGAATTCCGCCCAAGAGCTGATAATGAAACTGAAGAAGGTCGGCAGCTCAATCGTCGCATAGAAATCATTATGCTTCCGAATCTTGATATTCTTTCAAACGAACTGCCTAAAGTAACACCGTAATGATCGGGATCTTAATAAAAGGGGAAAGATTTATTTAAAGAATAAATGAGGACAGTTTGCCCCCCCGGTAAACGTCCAGAACGCGGGCACCAGCATCCCGGTACCCCAGAGGAGCAAAACGACACCGCTCGCATAGCCGAGCCAATGGGCAGGCCGGGCACAGAAAAAATCGTCGAGGAGGTGGTTGAGTTGATTGAAAGCATTATTGAAGATGCGACCTGGTAGAGAGGCGATCGTGTCGTTCGATAAGAGCGTTTCAGAACATTACACCCATGGAGAATTACTCGGCGCGATTCAATCCGCCGTTGCCAAACTGGGTAAATCTATCGAAAGAGTTAGCATTGATGATCTTGCCCGGGTAGATGAGTTTCATATCGGTGGACGCCTGGACACTGATAATCTACTCGACCAGCTCAAATTTTCTGAATCCGACCATATTCTCGACGTGGGTTGTGGCCTGGGCGGTGCCTCGCGGTATATAGCGAGCAAATTCAACAATCGTGTCACTGGCATTGATCTGACCCAGGAATACATTGATGTTGGAAGGAAATTATGCGCCTGGGTCGGGCTAGATAAGCAGGTTTCCCTCTATCAGGGTAGCGCGCTTTCTATGTCTTTCGAAGATGAAACATTCGACGGCGGTATCATGTTGCATGTCGGAATGAATATTGATGACAAGGCCCTGCTCTTTGCCGAGGTTTACCGTGTGTTGCGCCGGGGTGCGTCTTTCGGTGTCTACGACATCATGCAGATCAATAATGGCGAGCTGACTTATCCGGTTCCCTGGGCAACAGAAAACTCTACCAGTAAACTAGCGACCCCTGATCAATATAAACAGGCTTTGACCCATGTTGGATTCAAGGTAGGCACGCATAACACTCGTCGCGATTTTGCGCTCGGTTTTTTTAGACAATTGCGCCAAAAAACAGAGGCGAGTGGCGGCCCACCACCTCTCGGGTTACACCTTCTGATGCAGCAAAGCACCGCCGTTAAATTTAAAAATATGGTTGATAATATCACCGCAGATCTGATTGCCCCGGTTGAGATAATTGTGCAAAAACAATGATAAAGTTTTATAGCTGCATTGCGTTGACCGGCACAAGCAGCGTGGCTGTTCGACAATAAACCTGGATTAGTTAAACGTTCGCGGACGTCAATTGTCACCTGGACCTTAACCTGGAAGATTATGGGCAAACCAACAGAGCGCTTCTCGGACAGGGTTTCTAACTACGTCAGGTATCGCCCTTCGTATCCACAGGCGTTAGTCGATACCTTAATGACTGAATGTCATCTGGACAGTCAGTCCACGATTGCCGATGTGGGTTCTGGTACTGGTATTTTTTCCAGGCTGATGCTCGATAAAGACTGTTACGTCTCGGGCGTCGAGCCAAATAGAAATATGCGCGAAGCAGCGGAGCGGCAATTAGCCGGCTATCACAAATTCTCCAGCATTGATGGGCAATCAGAGCGTACCGGTCTTGATGATTCTTCGATAGACCTGATAACCGCCGCGCAGTCTTTCCACTGGTTCGAGACTGGCGATACGCGGCAGGAATTTCTGCGTATATTAAAACCCGGGGGTTATGTGGCGCTGATCTGGAATCAACGTAAAATCGAACAGCCATTCCAGATAGAATACGATCGTATGTTGCGTCAATACGCGAGTGATTATAGCGCTGTCAATCATATGAATATCTCGCCAGAAGATATCCTGGATTTCTTTAGTCCGAATAAAGTTGCTAAATTTGAGTTTGACAACTCACAGATTTTTGACTTGTCGGGTTTTTTGGGCCGCATGCAATCATCATCCTATGTACCAAAAACGGGTACAGCGGAACACCTCAGGTTAATTCAGGCTGCCGAAGATTTATTTAACCGTTACCAGTCCAGCGGAACAATAAGTTTCGAATATAACTCTGTTTTTTATCTGGCCGAATTTTCCGACTAAAGATGCAACGGGGTGGTTAGCCAATGCCAGCCTTTCGACATTGTCTGTTACCCCGGGGTTACATGATTATTATTCTAATGCGGTAACCACAGGCCTCGCCGGTTTTTTCAATACCAGATAATTGCCAAATAACACCAGCGCTAAGCCAAAGATAGCGACCAGGGTCCAACGGTAGTCTTCGAACAGGGTCGAGATTGAAAGCGCTATCACCGGAAATAACACCGCGGCATAAGCAGTTTTATCCGCACCGATGCGCCCGATCAGGGTTAGGTAGCTACCGAACGCGAATATCGATCCAAACACGCTGAGGTAAATAAGCGACAGGCTATAGCTAGTGGTCGGGTCATAATCGAAGGGTACACCAGTATACAGGGCATAGATTCCCATAATGAGTGCGCCGTAAGTCATACCCCAGGCATTGGTTTGCACTACTGGCAAATTCTGCCTCTGGTTACGCGCGGACAGAATATTGCCAATCGAGGCGAGGAATGTCGCACCCAGGCACATCCATAACCCCTGCCAGGCCGATGAATCGTTTTCCAGACTGGTTAGTTCTGACCAGAATATTGCGGCGATGCCGGAAATTCCAAACATGGCTCCGACTAGCACCCGAGCCTTGATCGATTGACCGAGGAACAATGCGCCGTTAATGATATTCATTAGAATTACGGTCGAAAATAATAGCGCGACGATACCCGAGGTCAGCAAACCAGTGGCCCAGTAAAATATCAGGTAATTAGTCGAAAATAAAAACAGGCCCTGCAAGGCTATAAAGAAATGCTGGGATGTCGAAAACCGCAGGTTGCGTTTAGTTATCAGACAAAACAAAAGCAGAATAACCGCGGCAAGCAGGAATCGATAGACCAGTGATACTTCAGCTTCGACCACGCCCAGTTGAAACTTGATCGCAAACCAGGTCGACCCCCAGATCAGCACGGTTGCCAGGTAAAGGCTTGTTGAATGCATTAACATCGGCCGATTATATACTGTCATTCCCGCACAAGCGGGAATCTAACAATATTAACCTGCCGATTCCGTTGGATTCCGGCTCTAGCGGCCGGAATGACGTGCGTTGATTTATTTATGTCCCTTCATTTTCGCCAAAGGCAGCCATCCAGCAGGTCGATAAAACGTCCAGCATATAACGATAGTCGAATAGAATTTCAGGGACTAGATCAAGGTGGTGCTTACCGTATTCAGCAAGCAACCAGGCGCATTGAGTTTGATCAAGTTTTGCAGCGTTAGATAGCGTTGCCAGGTCCCAGTAGGGTGACGCCATCGACGAGTATTCCCAGTCGATCAGCCAGATCTGACCGGCAGCGTCGATCAAAATATTTTCCAGTACCAAATCATTGTGCGATGGCACCAGCATTTTTTCTTTATCCGATAATCCCTCAAGTTTAGCAATTGCCATTCTATAACTGGTTTCGATCTGGCTTTGAAGATGCTCGGGAACCTGTTGGTAGTAGCGAGGCAATAATTCGGCCAGGTCGACAACACCGAGGAATATTTTTTTACTTTTATGTAACCGGGAAATTGTTTTTAGCAGCTTGCCCAGGACCGTTTCACTCTCTATATCATTGGTATTAAAGGAACGTGAATCTGGCACGGTAACACTCAGGCTTAGACCAGATTCGTTGCGCCAGACACAGTTGGGGGCTATCCCAAGGCTGTTCGCAATACTGGCATTGTGGGCCTCGTATCGTCGATTGATGTATTGATTCGTTTCCTGTTTTGGTATGCGCAGTACCCAGTCATGCTGATCATTTTTTAGATGCCAGCTGTGGTTGCTAAACCCGGGCAGCGGGTTGATATCGAAGTCCCGGGGATGAGATTCCTCCAACAACGGCACCTGCTTAAAAATTATTTCTAGTGTAGAGACTGGAACTTCGACCACAATCGTTTCCGGTATTTAATTAAATCTGGACGGAGATTTATCAACTGTGTTGCTCCAGATTTTATTTATATTTTTGTGCCTGACCTGGCGGCTTTCTTCGCTGCTTTTTCGGCTTTGATAACTTCCAGCTCTGCCAGTTCCTGATCGAGCATTTCGGGGGTCTCCAGGCAGATGCCACCAAAATCACCTTTACGCAGCTCGGAAACTAATAAGCGCGACACTTTTTCGTAATCAACTCTGCCACCGGCGCCGATACAACCGCGTTTTATCGCAATCGCATCGAGAAATTCTATCCCGCTATCTGGCAAAATATCCAATGCATACCGATGTTGGGCCATTTCAGGGTAGCTTGCCAACAGGAAGTCGGCAATAAAACTGGCAACTTCCTGTAAATCGATTGCAGTGTCACGAATAGCACCGGTTGCTGCAAGTCGATAGCCACTATTTTCATTTTCGATTTTAGGCCACAACATGCCGGGGGTATCGATCAACATAAAATCATTGGTGATTTCTACCCGTTGTTGCAGTCGCGTTAATGCGGCCTCATTGCCGGTTTTGGTAACATGTCGGCCTGCGAGTTTATTGATCAGGGTCGATTTACCCACATTAGGAATACCTGTTATCAAGGCGTAGATCATCGTCGAGCGATTGTCGCGGACCGGAATCATGGATCGACAAAGCTCCGGCAATTTACGCGTCAATACGTCACCGCGATGACAAACCAGGGTTTTGACTGAACTGTCCCGTTCCAGTTGGTCTTGCCATATCGATACCATTGTATTATCGGCAAGGTCGCTTTTGTTGAGTAGTTTGATGCAGGGTTTATCTTTACGCAGTTGCGTCAGCAGCGGATTCTGACTACTGAATGGAATGCGTGCATCCAGCACTTCGATGACGAGGTCGATTTGCGGCAGAATTTTCAAATATTCCTTTTTCGCCTTGTGCATATGACCTGGGTACCACTGAATCATAATTTTTCTGCTGCTGAATAATTCGCCTATTCTCTCTCATCTCGATTCGATTTGTCATCATTTCGGGTTACAATGATTTGGCCGGTGTCGGTAGTCCCTATCCAGTCGGCGCGCCTGTTGATTTTGACGAATAGTTTCAATCCGCGGATAATCTGCTTATGAATGATCCATTAAAAATTATCGCCGAGCTAAAAGAAGAGTTTGTAGAACTCTACAAGATTCTCAAATTTGAGGGCCTGGTCGACAGTGGTGGTATGGCCAAGCAAATCATTGCGGACGGCCAGGTCATCGTCAACGGCGAAGTGGAAACCAGGAAACGCAAAAAAATAATCGCCGGAGACAAGATCGAGTATTCCGGCCAGTCCATCGATGTAAAAGGGAAAAAGGTTAAACCCTGAAGCTGGCACTTCTTTAAGTACTAATACCGGGTACGGAATAATTCCAACAGATTCGTGGCGAAAAATTATTTATTCGTTAGAATACTGCCTGTTTGAAATCATGCACCGGATTTACGTTCCGGCTAGCTACAGGAAACCCCATGTCTCGCATCGTGGTCGCTGCGTTTTATCATTTTGTTTCGCTCGATAATTACGCGGATTTACGCCAGCCCCTGTTGAACCAGATGTTGAAAAATAACATCAAGGGCAGCTTGCTGCTCGCCCGGGAAGGCATCAATGGTACCGTCGCCGGCACCCAGCCGTCGATCGATCGCTTACTCGCCTGGATTCGCACCGATCCGCGTTTGCAGAACATCCGATGTAAATTTTCCTACGATGAGGAAATGCCTTTTTATCGTTCTCGGGTTAAATTAAAAAAAGAAATAGTAACCATGGGCATCGAGGGCATCGATCCGAATCGCTCGGTCGGTACGCATGTAAAACCCTCTGACTGGAACGCGTTGATCTCCGACCCGGAGATTACCCTGGTCGATACCCGTAATACCTACGAATCCGCGATTGGAAGTTTCAGGAATGCAACCATGGCGAATACCGAGTCTTTCAGGGATTTCCCACAATACGTCAGGGACAAACTTGACCCCATCACTCACCGCAAGATCGCGATGTTCTGTACCGGTGGAATTCGCTGCGAAAAATCGACGGCCTACCTGAAGCAACTGGGCTTCGACGAGGTATATCACCTGCAAGGCGGAATTTTGAAATATCTGGAAGAAGTCCCTGAATCCGAGTCGCTGTGGCAAGGTGAGTGCTTCGTATTTGACAATCGCGTGAGCGTCGATCATGCGCTCGAAAAAGGCAGTTACGATCAGTGCCATGCCTGCCGATTGCCGATTACCGAAACCGACAAGCAAAGTCGAAAATATCAGCAGGGGGTTAGCTGCCCTGCCTGTTACGACCGCAATACCGATAGTCAGCGCAAGCGATTCGCTGAACGCGAAAAACAGGTTCGGCTGGCGAGATTGCGTGGGGAATCGCATATTGGTTCCAGTGTTATCGATACGGCCAGGCGACGAAAAAATCTCAAGCTAAACGCTAAAAACCAACAGCGGGCCATTTAATTACAATCCTGCTAACAGGGTAGATTCAGTTATTGATGAAAACTATTGGACTCATCGGCGGCATGAGCTGGGAAAGCACCCAGTATTATTATCGCCAGATCAACCAGGGCATCCGCCAGCGGCTGGGCGGATTACATTCGGCTCAAATCTTATTGCACAGTGTTGATTTTGCACCGATCGAAGCGCTGCAACACGCCGGTGACTGGGACGCGGCGGCGAAAGTTTTATCGCAGGCCGCCCAGTCACTCGAATCTGGCGGTGCTGATTTTTTCCTGATTTGCACAAATACCATGCATAAAGTGGCCGATACGGTCGAAAAATCGGTTAAAATTCCCCTGTTGCATATTGCTGACGCAACCGCAAAAGTTCTACAGGCGGATAAGATTTCGCGCATCGGTTTGCTCGGTACCGCATTTACGATGGAACAATCTTTTTATAAGGGCCGTCTGAGCCAGCAACATGGAATCGAAGTCCTGGTCCCTGATGCCCGGGATCGTGAAACCGTGCATGATATTATTTACCGGGAATTGTGCCTTGGCACGGTTAAACCTGCCTCAAAAAAGACCTATTTGCAAATTATCGAACGATTACAGCAACAGGGAATCGAGGGTGTAATCCTCGGCTGCACAGAAATCTGTATGCTGGTCAATCAGGCCGACACCAGCATTAAGCTATACGATACCACCGCAATACACGCAGAGCAGGCGGTAGATTATGCGTTGCGCGACTAATCCTGGGTACGGCGTATTCAAGCGGTTGGGAACTGGCTGGTAAAAATATATAAATGGCATCTTAGCGATCTGCCGAA
>JACZQS010000085.1 GCA_022545625.1 Pseudomonadota bacterium | reverse complement strand
AGCCTTGCGGATAATACCTATCGACTGGGGCAGGGATACCAGGGCCAAATTCTGCTCTACAAGCAAGACGGCCTACAGATCGTTATCAAAACACCGCATGGCAGAGGGCTGATCAAATATTTTTACACCCGCATGCTAAGGCATGAACACGAAGTATATCTGCTGCTGCAAGATGTAGCAGCAGTGCCAAAGTGTTATGGCCTTATCGACAATACTTATCTGGCCATTGAATACATAGACGCGAAAACTATAAGACAGGACAGGCCCGTTAATGACAGTCCGTTTTACCAGCAGTTACTGTCTACTATCAAACAGCTGCACGCCAGGAATGTAGCGCATATGGACCTGAAAAAGAAAGAAAACCTGTTGGTGAATAATCAGCAACAACCCGTGGTGATAGATTTTGGTGCTGCAGTGATATACAAACCTGGTTTTCACCCCTTTAACCATTACCTCTATCGCCTGGCAAAACGATTTGATTTTAATGCCTGGATAAAACACAAGTACATGAGACGGTTGCACGAAATTAGCGATAACGATTTGCAATATTTTGATCGAACGATAACAGAGCGTATCGCCAGTAAAATAAAAGGACTTTATCTGTGGATGAAGAAAGGCATAGCAAACAGTCGTTCTAAAAATTGATCCAAAACTGTCTGCCATTGCGGCACAGTAGAGTACACGGGTAATTTATTTATCGCTTTATATAGACGACGCTGCCTTACCATCCTCTTTGCTATAGGGAGATTACCCGACGATATTGCGTAAAGTTACCCAACCATTGGTTTAAGGCCACGGTCCTGACCGGGCACATAAGGTAACACTTCATACCGGAGACATGGGTGACACTTTTAGTATGAAGGTCTTATTTACCGGTTTGACCCCGTACCCACATGACTTAACTTGACAGATATTGCATAATTCGCTGCGATAATCGAATTCGAAAGGCGGATTAAAAATGACTGAAAAGATATCCATTCTTGACCATATAGGAAATACCCCTTTACTCAAGCTAAACCATGTCACGGATTCGCTGGGCGTCGATATCTACGTCAAATGCGAATTTACCAATCCAGGCGGAAGTATCAAGGATCGTATGGCGCTTTGCATGATTCAGGAAGCGGAAAAAAGAGGGGATCTTAAACCTGGCGGAACCATTGTCGATCAGTCCACCGGTAATACCGGTCCGGCACTGTCGTTCGTCGGCAACACGATGGGTTACAAGGTTCAGATATTTTTGCCCGCGCAACTTAAGAGTGCCTACGATTCGACTGACCGCGTTCGAATTGCCCGACTTTACGGCGCCACTGTGACGCCGATCGACTTGAACGAATTCATCGAAAACGCCGATGAGCTACAAGGAATCGAAAGAGCCGCCACTTTTGTGGCGATTCGAATGAAACAGGCTTACGATCTGCAACAGAACGACTCGTCTTATTGGTGGGCCAACCAATTGTGCAATGTTGATAACACGAAGGCGCATCGGGAATTTACCGGCAGAGAGATCCTGCAACAAATGGACGGACAAATCGATGGCTGGGTGGCATCCGTAGGGACAGGTGGCACACTGCTCGGTGTGGCCCAAACCCTGAAAGAGAGATATCCCGATATGAAAGTTGCCGGGGTTGTGCCGACCGATGATCCCCGAATCGAATGGGTACGCTCTCGTGCGGTCCACAACGCCCTGGAAAAATTTGGTGGTCCCAAATTGAGATTTTTGATCGAAGATCTTCTCGAAGATAAGGTGATGGACGATGAGATCACCATCGAGAACGCCGATGCCAAGAACATGGCAGACAGGTTATGCCGGGAAGAAGGCCTGTTTTGCGGCATGTCATCGGGAGCCAATGTCTGTGCAGCGATACAAATGGCCAGGACAATGGATAAAGGATCAAAGATTGTGACCGTCGTCGTCGACCGCAGAGATCGGTACTTCGCCGAGTATCCCAACGAACATTACGTTGTCTGAATATTTGATTTGAAATCATGGAGTCAATACCCGATTTGCCTAATCGAGAAATTGTAAGAAATGAATAAAAAATTAATAGCGAGGATCATTGGCCTTCTTGGCTACTTGATACAGGGTGTTGCCTTTTTCGGAATACCAGTCTATGTTTTTTTTTAGGTGGTTCATTATGGTGGATGCTTGCCTTCGTCCCCCTGGGCATTGCCGGGATGATTCCACTAAACTTCATGAAGTCGATGCTTAAATCAGAAGTCAATGACGACAACTAGTTAGGTTACGACTGCGCACCATAGCCTTCGAAATCTGATGCCCTGAGTCGTATCTCTCGGATCATCTATATGACACGAGCATCAATCGAATCCGACCCATAGTAAAAGCCCGGTCAGGTGTGACATATTTCCTGCAATGAGAATTTATCCAGTGGTATAGTCTAAAAGATTACATTGAAATAGTAGGCAGTGATGAGCACTAGCTATTACAAGCCATCTGGTCGTGGATTGACCGTTGGATGTCATTTAAGGGAGTTACACAGAGACACTAGTTGTTGTAATCGTCTTAGTGTTTTTACTCGTGGCAGTGGTGATGTTTCTTTCTAAACTATTTGATAAAAAGGTTGATTCGCCAGGGTCGAAAAACGCCGGGAAAGCGGATGCCATACGCGAAAGATCGTCAGATACGAGGTGGCGGGCAGTCGAAATACGACCCGGACTATTTTGTTGTAAAAGTGCGGCGAAAATTGCAAACCGAATCTATCTGGCCAGTGAAGCGCCTGCCTTCCCGCTTGATGACTGCACCGAGAAAAAGTGTCATTGTAAATACAAGTTCCTCGATGATCGACGAAGCGGCGAAGACCGTCGAGATGATAACACTACACTCAGTTCAGTTACGCAAGGTTTCGAGACTGACAGGCGCCATTTAAGAGGGCGGCGTGCTTCAGATTTTGAGGATTGATTTTGCAGGTTCTGAATATATTATAACTCGAAGCGGCAGGGTTAGTACGGGTACAGCGACCAGAACAGGTAGATATTCTGTGAGATACAACACAGTAATTAAAAAGTGATTTAACTACTCTGAATAGATAAAAGCTAAATATTTTAGACATGTTTGATTCTGAAGACATCACTGAGGACGTCACCGACGACACCCCGGTTGCACCCATTGCCGATGGTGATGAAGATCAGATATTGTTCCTCGATGGAAGCCAGCGTCGAGGGGATTTTAGTTTCAATAAAAAGGCTCTCAGGAAATCTCGGAAAAAGCCAAGAGCTTCTATTGTTGGCTATATAAAAGAATTGTTCAGATAGAATTTATTCCCCGCCAGGCCGTAATCAGCATAAACTAGATTAACCGTTTCTTCACAAAATTGACGCCTCGCCTCTCCTTCCAGTTGTGCGCTTTAGCATGCTGGAAAAACTCCCCGGTGTAATAAATTGGTATCCGGTGAACTGTTAATGGATACAATAGTTACATTGTAAGTAGATGAAAGTCCCGATGAAGAAGGAAGCCAGGGTTCGCGGTGAACCGATCGATATCAGTGAAAACACCATTGAAGAGTTTGAAAATAATGGCGTTATCGTACTGCGTAACGTGGTTGAAGAATACTGGCTGAGCAAACTTGCTACCGCCATAGAGAAAGCGCTTGTCTGGCAGGGGGAATTTGCCGAGCTGTACACAACTGTCGAAGACCCTGGATTGTTTTTTAATGATTTTTATATGTGGCAGCGAATTCCGGAATTTCGCGAGTGGGCCTTTTATGGTCCGGGTGCAGAAATTGCACACCAGATAATGCGTTCACGGCAGGTCAATTTTTTCTACGACCAGATTTTCTTAAAAGAACCGGGACTTGAGGCCCATGACAGTGGTGTTACGCCCTGGCACCAGGATACATCCTATATGGCTGTCGACGGCTGGCAATTTTGTTCGACCTGGGTTTCACTGGATGCCCTGCCGAGGGAATCTACCGTGCAGTATGTTTCGGGTTCGCATAAATGGAAGGATAATATTCAGCCCTTCGACAAATTTACCGATGGCACAGAATACCAGGGAGGCAACTTCGTTCCTGTGCCCGACTTCGAAGCCGAACCCGAGCGTTACGATATTTTACAGTTCGACATAGAGCCGGGCGATTGCCTGGTATTCCAGGGGAGAGTAGTTCACCGTGGCGCGGGGAATACCAGCCAGAAATGTAGACGTCGTGCGATTGCCAATCGTTGGGTTGGAGACAATGCAACCTATGCCGTGCGTAAACCACCGGCGGAGTTTCCGCATATTGTTCCGAAAGGCGTACGCCACGGTGCGCCAATGCGGGAATATAGTGAAGACTTTCCGAAAGTTTGGCCGCGTGACTAGAACGGCAAACACGCTGTAACAGGTCTTGTTCTATGCCTGGTCAAATCACCAGATCTATTTCTGCAAGCGGTTCCTGGCCGGTTTTTTTGAAATGCATCGTCACCAGGTCGCGTTTTTGTTGAGGAATTCGCCGATAGAGCCAGTCGCCATCGTTACCGGGATGATCGGCTAAATACAACTGCGTGGTGAGCTGTTCCTTGCCTGCAATTAGAACCTTCAGATGAATATGGGGAGTTCGACTCGTATAGGGAACCGGCTTGATCGTCCGGAAGGTGAATTTACCATCGGCATTGGTAACGTCATGGCCAAACCCCTGGAACGCATTATCCCTTGATCTCCCACCAGAGTCGCCCCGATGCAGGTAGCGCCCATTGACATCACATTGCCAGATTTCCACCTGCGCTGACTCAACCGGCTTGCCATCTCGGTCCAGTACACGCCCCTTGAGTCGGACGATTTCGCCACCGGCCTGTTCGATTCGGCCGCTGATTATTACCAGGTCATTGTCGATATCGTCGAAGCGCATGCCGGGGTTCGGGTAAAATGGCCCCTCGCTGGCGTCAGGCGTTCGTATGGCTGCATTTGCGAGACCCGTTATCGGTAGCGTCATTATGCCGAATAGCAGTTTGCGTCTAATTCGATTTGCCGCATCATTCATTAGTCTGTACCTGGAATTGAACGGTGCCGCGAGTGTAACGCAATTCATTACGGTTACACAGTCTCTCTATATCATTTAAATCTATTTGTTAGCCAAGCCCGTGATGAAGTAATATTTGTGTGTTGGACTGGGTCCCAGTTATGGTTGGGGCCTATCGAACAGGAATTTCTATTACAGAACCCGGGTAATCATGAGTAATGGTAAGGAACTAACTGACGCCGATCGACAGTTTGGCGCAACCGACGATAATCGCGGCAATCGATATGAGTTGGCAAACGAAGATTTAACCGATGCTGCCCAGGGGCCAGATATCAAAGATCACCCCTATCAGTTATTAACCCCGGATGTCGTCATAGATGCGATAGAGTCGACCGGGCGAATATGCGATGCCCGCATTCTTGCGCTGAACAGTTATGAAAACCGCGTGTACCAGGTAGGCCTGGATGCGGACGATCCGGTTATCGCAAAATTTTATCGGCCCGATCGTTGGAGTGCCGAACAGATTAAGGAAGAGCATCAGTTTATCCAGCGACTCTACGAAGCTGAAATACCGGTAGTCCCGCCCATCGTGATTGACCGGGAATCTGATATTCCAACATTATCCCGATTTAACAATTTCGATTTTTGCATATTCCCCCGGCAGGGTGGGCGCGCGCCCGAACTGGACAATCTCGATCACCTGCACCAACTGGGTCAATACATCGGTCGGATTCATGCGATAGGTGCGGGATTTCCTTTCAAACACAGAGTGAGCTTACGTATACAGTCAGGATCCGATAGCAAGGCCTTTTTACTGGAAAACGGTTTTATTCCGGACGACGTTCGTCCCGCTTATGAATCGATCGTCAACGAAGTACTGACTGCGATCGAACAAAATAGCCCCGAGTCGGCTGAATTTGATTCGATTAGCCTGCACGGCGATTGTCATGCAGGCAACGTGTTATGGCGTGATGATCGCCCCCACTTTGTCGATTTTGACGATGCGATAAGCGGTCCGGCAATCCAGGACCTGTGGATGTTATTGTCGGGTGATACCGCCAACAAGCAGCGTCAGATATCTGAAATCGTCGAGGGTTATGAGTTATTTCGTGAATTTGACCTTCGCGAACTAAAACTGATCGAGCCATTACGTGCCCTACGAGTACTGAACTATAACGCCTGGCTGGCAAAACGCTGGGATGACCCGGCATTTCCGATGAGTTTCCCCTGGTTTAATACGCCGCGCTACTGGTCGGAGCATATTCTCGAGTTAAAGGAGTTACTCACCAGCTTGCAGGAAAAGCCGTTGACGATGCCGGACCATTGAAAAACAAAGGAGCACTATCGTGAGAAACAAGCAGTTACCCGGTCGATCGGCGGTGATGAGTACCGGGGCGATGGCGGCAACCAGCCAGCCGATGGCGACCCAGGTGGCACTGCAAATTATGCGCGATGGCGGTAACGCGCTGGACGCGGCGATTGCGGCAAGCGCGGTACTATCGGTAGTCGAAAGTTATTCCAGTGGTATAGGCGGTGATTGTTTCATTCTCTACCACGAGGCAAGCACTGGAAAACTACATGCCTTGAATGGTAGTGGTCGATCCCCCGCGGCAGCGACCGCAGAGGCAGTTCGAGCTCGTGGCCACAAAACTATGCCGGACAGGGGCATCCTGGCAGTGACGGTACCCGGTGCCATCGACGCCTGGTATACCGCGAATCAATCGCTTGGCAGGCTCGACTTTTCGTCCCTGTTGCAGCCTGCTATCGAATACGCCGAAAAAGGCTATGTAGTCAGCCCGGTTATTGCCCATAACTGGAAGTCGCATGAACAATTACTCAGCCAAACCGCGGAGGCATCTGCTGCCTATCTGGTCGATGGTAAGGCACCTGAAGCAGGTACGGTACACCGACAGCCGGATTTGGCTCGTAGTCTGCGACTGATTGCCGAACAAGGCCGTGATGTTTTTTACCAGGGTGAAATAAGCGAGGAAATAGTGCGTTTCAGTCAAACCCACGAGGGGTTGTTTAGCCTTGAAGATTTCGCCCAACACCGTTCCGAATGGGTAGACCCGATCAGTACCGATTATCGTGGTTACAGGGTGTACCAGATTCCACCCAATGGCCAGGGCATTACCACCCTGATGGCGCTCAATATCCTCGCGCAGACCAATGTAGCCGATTACCCGCACCTTGGCACCGATCACATCCATCTCCTCAGTGAGGCATTTAGCCTGGCGATGGCCGAACGCGATCGATTTATATCCGATCCGGTTTTCAACCAGCTGCCGATTGATCTGATGCTGTCAGATGAGCTTGCCCGACAGCAGTTTTCACGCATTCGGTTTGATCAGGTTCTGTCTCAGCCGGTTGTTTCAGCTCTGCCAAATCACCGGGATACGGTTTACCTGACCATGGTTGATGCAGAACGCAATGCCTGCTCGTTCATTAATAGTGATTTTAGTTCCTGGGGCAGCGGCCTTGTTGCCGGCAATACCGGCATCATCCTGCAAAACAGGGGGAGCGGTTTTAGCCTCGAAAAAGGCCATTTCAACCAGCTTGAACCCGGTAAACGACCGATGCACACCATCATCCCGTCAATGGTTTATGAAAATGATGACCCAATACTCAGTTTTGGTGTGATGGGTGGCCAATATCAGGTGATGGGCCAGACTTATTTTCTTTCCAACTGGATTGACTATGGTATGGATGTACAGGAATCGCTCGATGCCCCGCGGTTTTTCCTTTATAACGGTGAATTGTCGCTAGAGGCTGGTATCGCTGAAACTACACGGCTGGGATTGGCCAGGCTGGGTCACAGGACGGTTGAGGCTATCGATCCGCACGGTGGCGGGCAGGCAATTTTTATCGACTGGCGCCAGGGTGTTTTGCATGGCGGCTCGGATCCCCGTAAAGACGGGATGGCCGCCGGGTACTAAAATGTATTGAAAGCATGTAGTTATCAGCTACTGAAAAATTTCCTACGGTGCCTTAATCTCTACCGTATTACCCAGGGCAACACTTATGTCGGCTAATTTCGGGTAATAACTTGACCGAAAAATTGGGCTAAAAACGGTCATTTGTTTAGCGCAATACATGGCCCAGACATCAGGTTGCTGGGTCGAATTCAAGCGCATTTCTACCTCGAAAATCACATCGAGGGGAAAATCGGACGAAATTCCCCGTGGCACAACAAAAGTTCCCGGAAAGTACAGGGAATCGTCGAATTCGCGCACCTTTATGATTTCAAATTGTCCCGGCAGTATGGTCAGATTCGGTTCACCTTCCTTATGCCGGTCTTTCATTCGCACACTACAATAGGTGCTCAATCTATCAACGTCGCGCAACGCCGCCTTAACACCATCCTGAATATCGACGCGTGCCTGTCTATTGGGTATATCCAGTTTC
>JACZQS010000359.1 GCA_022545625.1 Pseudomonadota bacterium | reverse complement strand
TACCACTCGGCGATTAACTGTAACGGTAATACCACTTGCTTTAGCTGGCAGGTAGACGATGCGATGTGCCCATCGTACAAGGCCACTAAAGATAAAACCCTGTCACCCAAGGGCAGGGCTGCGATGTTACGCGAATGGGCGAGATTACAATCGATCCAGCCAGATTGCGATGAGTTAGCTTTACTCGAAACCGAGCTATATGTTTCGCTCAGCGCCTGTCTGTCCTGTAAATCCTGCACCTATAGCTGTCCGCTTAAAGTCGATATTCCTGATCTCAAGTCATCATTTTTGCAGCACTATGCCCGCAAACATGGCCATAAACTGCGAGACAGGATATTCGCCCGGCTTGAGAGGCTTGCCAACCTGGGCAGGCGGGCACCCGCATTAACAAACTTATTGACCCAAAACCCTGTTTCGATTGCGATACTTCGCCGCGTAATCGGAATCATCTCGCCTCCCCGATTTTCGAATTCGCTGCTAAAGGGGATTGTGCAACGGAACGCGCGAATGCTTGAACTGGATTCACTGCCAGCGCGAGAGACCTGTACGGAAAATCAGGTCATATTGCTGCCTGATGGTTTTAACGCCAGTTTTAGTGCAGAGGTACTGCTGGCTGCCCACGACCTGCTCACTAAACTGGGATACGAAGTGCTATTCGCGCCAATTTTAGACAATGGCAAGGCGCTACAGGTGAAGGGGTTTCGAGATGAATTCAGGCAGCAGGCGGCGGTGCATGTGGCGGCTATGAAACGACTCGCCGATCTCGGTCTGCCGCTGATCAGTGTTGAAGTAGTCACCCGTCTGATGCACCAGAAGGAATATGCCGAGATACTTCAACAGCCCCCCGATTACCAGGTATGGTCGATCGAAAACTGGCTCGCGGGTCAGATTGCCGAAGCCAGGTTGGATCCGAAAGTCCAACAACCGACCAGAGACCCGGCGAAACTGGAGGTAGAATACTTGTTGTTACCTCACTGCATGGAACAGACCGCCGACAAACAATCGGCACAGGACTGGCAGACGATATTTAAACACCTGGGGTTAATCCTGGACACCCGTGCCGCAGGATGTTGCGGAATGGCAGGCCTGTTTGGGCACGAAGCTGATAACCGCAAACTGAGCGACGATATATTCAATCTCAACTGGCGGGCGCTTGCGACCAGTTACCCGGGAGAGATTCTAACCAGTGGATTTTCCTGTCGGTGCCGGTTGCAAAATCATAATATTTCGAGCCAGCATCCGTTAACTCTTTTGAATAATTGTTTGTAGGCCGTACTATCGGTTAGCATCACTATTAATGATCAGGTCCTGGCAGATTAAAACCTAGTCGAATCTGAACCAAGCAACTCGAATCAGGTCGAAACGACAATTAATATCAAGCTGGAGTATCGATGAAAAAAACATTGTATGTAGTTATGTTTCTGGTGACCTTTTCTGGATCCCAGGCCACGCTGGCGGCCACCGCTACGCTTGCAGGTGGCTGTTTCTGGTGTATGGAGGCTGACTTTGACGCGTTAAAGGGAGTCAGCAATGTAGTATCGGGTTTTACCGGCGGTACATTAAAAAATCCCACCTATAACGGTAGTCATAGCGGGCACTACGAGGCTGTCGAAATTACCTATGACCCGAACGTGGTCGATTACCAGGGCATACTCGATCATTACTGGGTTAATATCGATCCATTCGATGCCAGGGGTCAGTTTTGCGACAAGGGCCATAGTTACTTAAGTGCGGTATTCGTCGCTACCGATGAAGAAAGAAAGCTGGCTGAAAAATCGAAACAGCAGGTCATCGAAGAGTTCCCGGGCCAGACCGTGGTAACGCCGATACTCGACGCGACGACCTTTTATCCAATTAGCGGTGACGAAAGCTATCACCAGGATTATTACATCAATAATCCCCTGCGCTACAACGCCTACCGATGGGGTTGTGGACGCGATAAGCGCTTGCGGGCTATCTGGGGTGACCGGGTTACGCACAAGTAGGTAACAGCCATTTAGTTTTATTGCGCTACTCTTGTTAGTATTGCAGTCCATCGAAATTTGAGGATATCAACAAATGGGCTGCCAGTATTTCGCACCCTGCGACGACGGCGCAGATACATTTACGCTGGCCATGCCAAAGTTGACATTCGGACGCGGATGCCTGGGTGAGGCGGGCGCCAGGGTCGCCGCGCGAGGCATGACGCGTATTGCCCTGTTCACAGACCCAAATTTGAAAGACGGGCCGTATGTGGCTACCGTGATGCAATCGATACGCGATGTTGGTCTGGAAACTGCAATATTTTCTGAAATCCGTATCGAAGCCGACGATACCAGTGTCAAGAACGCCGCCAGATTTATCGCCGGGGGAAATTTCGACGGTGTAGTATCGGTCGGCGGTGGGTCGGTGATGGATACCGCTAAAGCGGCGATAGTTTATG
>JACZQS010000084.1 GCA_022545625.1 Pseudomonadota bacterium | reverse complement strand
GGCCAAACAACAATAATGAATTTCTATCGTTCGATGATTCTCTCGCAAAGCCGCGAAGCACGCAAAGCAAAAGCAGGGAATATTCAGATAAAGTAGCCTCATTAGATCTCTGCGTGCTCTGCGAGAGCGCCCAATTTCGACTAGTACCACGAACGATTCTGAAGACTCTGATTCCTTATAATGTGGTGATAAATTTTAGGCCGTAATTTAATAAATCACACTGGACAAGATTATCATAGTGGATTTTTCCGCCCTGCTGATTTATGTTGTATCTATCAGTGACTGGAGGGGGCGATGAATATTATTACCAGTAGAATCGACTATCGGGTCGGGGACGAAATCCACCAGGCCCGACTCGCCTACGATGATTCGGACAGCACCAGGCGACCCGGCGTTATCCTCGTGCACGAATGGTGGGGAGTGAATGAATATATGACCGGACGCACGCGACAGTTAGCCGAACTCGGTTACGTGGCGCTGGCAATCGATATGTACGGTAACGGCAGGACCGCGCAAAACCCGGACGAAGCCGGAGGCTTGATGAATGGTGTATTGGACGATATGGAAGCCGGTACCGCGGCTTTACGTGCCGGTCATCAGCTATTACTCGAACAGGATTCGGTTGATGTGGAAAAGACCGCTGCAATCGGCTATTGCTTCGGTGGCGCGATGGTGTTGCATATGGCGCGTATTGGGATGCCATTGAGCGCTGTGGCGAGCTTCCATGGCGCGCTGGGATCGTTTCACCAGGCGCAACCCGGCAGTATTAAACCGCGAATTCTGGTGTGCCACGGTGAAGCCGATACGATGGTGACGATGGACGATCTGGATGGGTTCCGTACCGAGATGGATACCGCGCAGGCTAACTACGAGGTTAAGCTCTACGCCGATGCAAAACATGGGTTTAGCAATCCCGGGGCCGATGCCAATGGCAGTCGGTATGGTATCGACGTCGGTTATAATGAAGCGGCTGACCAGGCATCCTGGCAAGCGATGCAATCGATGTTCGACGAAGTATTCCGGGGGTAGCACTTTTGGTGGCCAATAAAAAGGATCTGGGTGACTACCGTCGAGACTATGAGAGCCAGAGTATTGGCGAGCGAGATCTGGATCCGGACCCGATAGTACAGTTTGGCAGGTGGTTGCAGGATGCGATCGATATCGGTGCCGTCGATGCCACCGCGATGACGCTGGCGACTGCGACTGGTGATGGCATCCCCTCGGCCAGGATAGTACTGCTGAAAAAATTCGATGATGCCGGGTTTTGCTGGTTTAGCGATTCGCGCAGCCAGAAAGGCCAGGAACTTGAGGCTAATGACCAGGCCGCCCTGCTGTTTCACTGGCGCGATATGAGCCGGCAGGTTCGGGTACAGGGCAGGGTCGAGCGGCTACCGGCAGAAGAGGCCGAGGCCTATTTCCATTCCAGGCCGAATGGCAGCCGGTTTAGTGCCGCTGCCTCGCATCAATCATCGCCGGTCGAAAATCGGGCCGTGCTTGAATCCGAGGTTCGGCGCTTAAAAGAATTATTCCCAGAGGGCAATGTGCCGAGGCCCGAGTCATGGATCGGTTACCGCCTGAAACCCGCGTATTTCGAATTCTGGCAGGGGCTGGTAAACCGTTTGCACGATCGGTTGATATACAGGCCGCATCAAGACGGTTGGTCGATAGAGCGTATTTCGCCCTAGCCATGCTTGCGTCGGCACTCATCGCTTTCGCCCATTTTTTAGCATTTTTTGCACTGGCGGCCTCACTCGTTCTGCAGCTTGCGCTGGTTTCAGACTCGATCAGCGTTGCCATAGCGCGGCGTATTCAGCGTGCAGATCGAGCTTATGGGATAGCCGCGATACTGGTATTGATATTCGGAACTCTCCGCGTCGTTTATTTTGAAAAAGGCGTTGATTATTATCTCGGTAATACCTTCTTCCTGCTCAAAATGGGCTTGTTCATCGCAGTAGGTTTATTATCCATCTACCCAACGATTTGTTACCAACGCTGGAATCCGGTCCTGAAGCAGGATATCGCGCCGGAATTGTCGATCCAGGCGGTACATAAGTTACGTAAAATCATGCATACCGAATTGGTTGGTATCATGGGAATATTGCTGTGCGCGTCACTGATGGCAAAAGGATTGGGCTAAAGTGGCTAATACGGGTGTAGATCCAGGTACGATCACGAATGTTTATCGGATTTGATAGAACGCCTGGCAATCATTGCCGACATGGGAGTGCTTGAAATATGATATTTCCTGATCCTGTAACACGGTTACCGATATGAGCTATCAGGGTCATCAGGTTCGTGTGGGTGCAGATATCGGCGGAACCTTTACCGACGTAGTGCTCGAGGCGGGGCCGCGGCAATTCTCGATCAAGCTATTGACCAATTACAGTGAGCCGGAACAGGCTATCATTGACGGCCTGGTAAAAATTACCGATAAAGCCGGGATCAATATCGAAGATGTCGATCAGTTGATTCACGGCACCACGCTTGCCACCAATGCGCTGATTGAGCAGCGCGGCGCTAAAACTGCATTTATCACTACCGAGGGGTTTCGCGACGTCATCGAAATGCGTACCGAAGGGCGCTTCGAACAATACGATCTGAACCTGAGCCTACCCCCACCGTTGGTTTCGCGCGAACATCGCTACCCGGTGGCGGGTCGCATAGCGGCCACCGGCCGTGAACTGATAGCACTCGATGAAGTGGCGCTGGAAGACATTGCAGCTAAAATCCTTGAAACGGGTTATACGAGTATCGCCATTGGTTTTATCCATTCTTACGTAAATGATGCGCACGAAAAACGTGCGCGCGAGATCATCAGCAGGCTGATCGCGGACGTGAGTATCTCGATTTCCTGCGAGGTCTCACCACAGATGCGCGAATTCGAGCGCTTTAATACGGTTTGCGCCAATGCATTTGTGAAACCCTTAATGGCCTCCTACCTGGGCCGCCTGGTCGACCGCCTGAATTCGGTCGGCGCTAAATGTCCAGTGTTCATGATTCACTCGGGCGGTGGCCTGATATCGATCGAAAGTGCAATCGAATTCCCGGTACGCCTGCTCGAATCCGGTCCCGCCGGTGGCGCGATCTATGCCGCCGATTTCGCCGCTCGTTATGGCCTGGACCGGGTGCTTTCCTACGACATGGGAGGTACTACCGCGAAGATATGCCTGATCGAAAACCGCACACCAAAAACAGCGCGGACCTTTGAAGTTGCCAGGACTTACCGTTTCAAGAAAGGATCGGGTATGCCGATCTCGATCCCGGTTATCGAGATGGTCGAGATCGGGGCAGGCGGCGGCTCGATAGGCTGGGTCGACGAGTTGCAGCAGATTCGTGTCGGCCCCGAGAGCGCCGGGTCCGAGCCCGGACCGGCCTGTTATGACCAGGGTGGTGAGCACCCGACCGTGACCGATGCCGATTTGCTACTCGGCAGGCTCGACAAGGATAATTTTGCCGGCGGCGATATCAAACTTTCGCTCGAAAAATCGGTCGCTGCGCTGGAAAGCGAAATCGGCAATAAACTCGAAGTGAATGCAGAGATGGCTGCCATCGGTATCTGTGAAGTAGTGGACGAAAACATGGCCAACGCAGCGCGTGTGCACGCGGTTGAAAGTGGCAAGGAACTGGCAGATTTCACGATGATTGCGTTTGGTGGCGCGGCACCATTACACGCCAGTCATTTGTGCGAAAAACTCAATATCGAATCGATTCTGATCCCACCTGGTGCCGGTGTCGGTTCGGCGATCGGTTTTCTACGAGCGCCGTTCGGATTTGAAGCGGTCCGCGGCGCTTTTTTGAAACTCAGTGCTTTCGATCCGGACTGGACCAATGCGCTAATTCGGGAACTGAGTAGCGAGGCGGAGAAGTTTGCCCGCGCCGGGACACCCGAAGGTGAACTTAATCGCGAGGTCAAAGCCTACATGCGATACGAAGGCCAGGGCTGGGAAATCGTCGTGAACTTGCCGAACCGGGATTTTGTCGACGGTGACGATGAGCAGATTCGATGCCTGTTCGAAGATGAATACAGGCGCCTGTTCGGCCGTTCGTTGCCGGGGCTTGATATCGAGGTTATGAACTGGTCGGTGCAGGCGAGTTCGCCGTTAGCAGTTGTCGAACCGGTGACCCGGGTATCAAAAACCACGACGCTGGAAACCGATACCAGGCGTGATATATTTGATGCCCGTGAACAAAAATTTGTCGCGGCTGGTGTATTTGAGCGCGAGTCGATGGAAGCAGGTAGCGAGGTGAATGGTCCGGCGATTATTGTCGAAGATGAAACCACAACCATCGTCACCTCCGGGTTCAGGGCGACCATGCAAACGGACAGGTGTTTACTGGTACAGCGTAAAACAGGGGTCAGCAATGCAAACTAAAGGTATCTCCAGTGTGCACATGCAGGTGATGTGGAACCGCCTGATCTCGGTGGTCGAAGAACAGGCGCTGACGTTGTTGCGTACCGCTTTTTCCACCTCGGTACGCGAGGCTGGTGATTTGTCGGCCGGTGTGTTCGATGAAAACGGTCTGATGATGGCGCAGGCGGTCACCGGTACACCCGGTCATGTTAATGCGATGGCCGAGGCGGTCGGACATTTCATTGAAGATATCGGCCGGGACAACATTTTAGAGGGCGACTCCTATATCACCAATGACCCCTGGAAGGGAACGGGCCATCTGCACGACTTCACCTTCGTCAACCCATCGTTTCGCAATGGGCGGCTGGTGGGCTATTTCGCCAGTACCGCGCATGTTGTCGACGTCGGCGGTCGGGGTTTTGGGCCAGATGCTAACGAGATCTACGAAGAGGGTATTTATATCCCGATCATGAAATTTGCCGAGCGCGGTGAAGTCGATATGCGCCTGATACATATCCTCCGATATAACGTCCGCGAGGCCGACCAGGTAATCGGCGATCTGTATTCGCTATCGTCCTGTAACGACATCGGGCACCGACGCCTGATGGATATGATGGACGAATTCGGCCTCGACGATCTAAACGAGCTACGCGATTTTATTTTTAGCAACAGCCTTCGGGCAACACTCGACAAGCTGAAGAAACTACCCGGTGGTACCTACGATAACGAACTCACGGTAGACGGTTATGATAAATCGGTAACCATGAAAGTACGACTCGATGTTTCCGAACAGCAGGTATTGGCCGATTTCGAAGGCACCTCCGGGCTGAGTGCGAAAGGCATCAACGTGCCCCTGGTCTATACGACCGCTTACGCCTGTTATGCGCTTAAATGTACGCTGGCGCCGACGATTCCGAACAATCACGCTTCGCTGGAGCCTTTCAAGGTCAGCGCACCGGTAAACTGTATACTCAACGCAGTACACCCGGCACCGGTGGCGATCCGTCATGTACTGGGGCAGTTCTTGCCCGACCTGGTGCTCGGTGCGCTGCATAAGATGCTACCCGATACCGTACCGGCCGAGGGTTCGAGTGCGTTGTGGAACCTGCAGCTTGGTGCGCGGCCGATCGAAGGCGCCGAAGCGGCGCAAGGCGAACAGTTGCGACAATCACAAATTTTAATGTTTAACTCCGGCGGAACCGGTGCTCGCCCCAGCCTCGATGGTTTATCGGCCACCGCGTTTCCGTCCGGCGTGCATACCATGTCATCGGAAGTTATCGAGCAGGTCGGTCCGATCACGGTGTGGCGCAAGGAGTTACGCGAAGGTTCCGGTGGTGCGGGCAGGCAACGCGGTGGCCTCGGGCAGATTATCGAAATATCAGCCAACCCTGGCCATAGAATCTACATCAATGCCATGTTTGACCGCTGCGATAACCCGGCCAGCGGCCGTGATGGCGGTCGGCATGGGGCGCCCGGAAATGTCAGTCTCAACGATGGCAGCGCCATGCAAAGCAAGGGCAAGCAGTGGATACCCGATGGCAAGCACCTGGTATTGAAATTGCCCGGTGGGGGCGGATACGGGGAGCCTGCAGAACGTGATCGGGCGCTGGTCGAACAGGATCTAATACGGGGATATATTAGCGAAGACGACGCGAAAGAAATTTATCTGCGCGAAAGTCCTGAGTAAATTCGTGAGATAAGCTCAGGCCACACTGCCAAATGATTTATCCACGGCACCGACAGGTACTTCCAGGCCAGCCAGTTTGCAACCCATGGCCACTGGCCCCGAAGGAATGAGTCGGTGCAGATACTTTATTCCGCCCTGGGAATGAAATTTTTCTTCCAGCGCATCTTTTATCTGGCGTAATTTTGGGTATTCAACCTTAGCGTAGTATTCCTGGAGGGCGGCTAGCAGTTGCCAATGGTCGTCACTCATCGTGATGTCATTTTCTTTAGCAGCGTCTTCGGCGGATTCAATAGTCCAGCCATGTGGTGAGTTTGGAAATGAATCGATTGATACATTCATATAAGTCTCCTGCTATTCGACCCTAAACTATACCTGCTGGCGATAAAAATCAAATTGCGCGGTTAGGAATAAGTTCTGGAAAATAGATATTCTTTATCCAAATCTTTTTACCAGCAGCAAGCCCCCCCAGATCACATTTCTATCCCCGTTCCCCTGCTTGAGTTCCGAGCTGTGTCCTCTAATTGAGTAGGTAAAACTATAGCCGTTTCTTAACCCTATGGTGTAACCCATCCACGCTTCGACGATAGCGTGATTGACTTCATCACTAGAGTAGCTGACTGCACTATCCTTAAACTGGCCCTGTAAAAAAACGTTATAGGCCCGCAATTTGAACGAAATTCCAGCCCAGACGTATTGTTCAGAAACCTTTACACTGCCAATGGGATTTGATTTTTCGCCATAACTCGTAAGCTCCGGGTTAAACGAGACCCAGGGGGTTCGAATTTTTCCTGCCCGGGTACTGAGGCTCCAGCTTGCTTCGGTGATATAGCCCACCGACCCCTGGAGTGTGCTCTTAACTTCCAACCCTGAACCACTCTTCGATAAAAGGCTTTGTCGTGAAATATTATAGCGAGCAGTGGGCTCCCCCCCATTGGAGATCTGGTTATCCCATCCCATCGGCTTGTCGTTATCGAATACTGAATGTATAGATTCCTGTAAATCACCTACCAGGCTAAGACCGATAATGCCGAGAGTTAGCGTGCTCTGCCAGGAGACTTCGTGCCTGCTGTCGTAAATCTCACGACTGCTGGAGACATAGACCAGGCCGGCGTACGGGCGGTCATCCAGCTGGACCGCAGTCTGGCTTATATCTTCAGGGGTAAATCCAAATAATCCATATTCTATTTTGCTCGCTTCTATACCCTGGTCGATCCGTCCGTCCAGGTCAATCAGGTTGTCAATCCAGCCTAGAGGCTTGTGCAGCGAGGCCCATTGATTCACCGCCTGGTTACCGGCTAAAGTAAAGTTGATCCCGTAGGTATAGTCCTGGTCTCTTGACCCCGGAACCAAAATATCGTTGTCAATAGCTAACGCCCAACTCGACCCGGAGCCGGCCGGGGTGCTCTTTTTTATTCGCTCTGTCAGGGTCTCATCGGTGATCCCGGCAAACGCAGTTCCAGCGCTTAACAGGAGCACGACCCCTACCAGCATTTGTAATGTTGGTAAAAATTGTTTCATGGCTTCCTCCTCTCCTTAGCACGACCGGTTATCTTGTTAATTGAGTAATAAAAAACTTATTTATTAATCCGGTCGTCTTAAATTCACTTCAAATAATTTTACCTCGCTATCTGTGGCAGCATAATCAGAAAAGCATCTAACGGCTCCCTGGATCTTGATGCCTTCATTCGCAACAGTGTTCCCTCCCAGGCATTCATAATGAATTCAGCGACGATTTCCGTCTGCGTTGTTTGCCTGATTTCCCCGGCTTCTTTTGCTTCATCGAGTATTTCTGCAAACAATTGAGTATTACGCTTCAATACCTGCTTGACTTTCTGGCGAATGGCTTCGTTGCTATCCGACATTTCCTGGCCCAAATTGCCGAGAAAACAACCTATCTGGAACTCACATTCACAGGCATGCAGAACATTTTGCTCGAAAAAATACTGTAATCGCTGTAAAGGGGTTTTACCGGTTACCGATAGTAGTTCTCTACTGGCAAGATAGTCCTCACTCGCAACCGCTTCTAATGCCTCTACAGCGAAAGATTCCTTACTTTTGAAATAATTGTAAAACGAGCCTTTGGGTACACCGGCGGCATCCACGATGTCCTTAACACTGGTACCGTTATATCCCTGCCTTTTCATCAACTCTAATCCCGACCAGAGGATGTGTTCTTTTTTGGAATTTAACCTACTCATAGCGCTATAATATGACCGGTCGTCTTGTTTGTCAACTCCTTTATGATAAAATTTTAGAATTTATTGTTCAGCGCTGGTTTTGACATTTGGCATGAGCTAAAGCGAGGGCGTGAAAGCTAAACAAAAAATACTGGTTATTCATCGTGCCCAGATTTCTTGTCGATAACTATGTGGAGCCGGCGAAGAA
>JACZQS010000083.1:8037-8454 GCA_022545625.1 Pseudomonadota bacterium | reverse complement strand
CTGGACACCAGCGCTACCGTAGAAGGCGATATTACTGCTCAGGTTGTCGCCGATATCGCGCGCAAGTTTACGGTTAGTATCAGCCGTCTGGCCCGGGGCATTCCGCTCGGTGGCGAACTTGAGTACGTCGATAGTGGTACCCTGTCGCGAGCCTTGTCGGGTCGGCAGAAATACGATTAAAAAGCAGGAGAAAGGCATGTCAGAAACTATATTTTCAAAGATCATCAGGCACGAAATACCGGCCGATGTGGTTTATGAAGATGACGAAATTATGGCCTTCCGGGATATTAATCCCCAGGCCCCGGTACACGTCTTAATCATACCGAAGATAGAAATTGCCACGCTTAATGATGTTCAACCAGCGCATGCTGAACTGATTGGTAAAATGGTTTTGACCGCGCAAAAGATTGCTGATCA
>JACZQS010000083.1:0-8027 GCA_022545625.1 Pseudomonadota bacterium | reverse complement strand
CCTGGTAATGAATTGTAATCGGCATGGCTGCCAGGTGGTCTTCCATATCCACATGCATCTGTTAGGCGGTAAGCAGCTCCGGGGACTCGGTGGCTAAGATTTTAGCGCATCGATCATTTTCAGGTAATGCTGGTAGCGTGAATCGGCAATTTCACCTCGTGAAAGCGCCGCAATAACCGAGCAATCTGGTTCTTTAATGTGCTGGCAGTTGGCAAAACGACAGTTTACGCCGAGGCGGTCTATTTCACAAAATCCGGCGCTGATCGAGGCATTTTGATCAAGTGCCGGATTGAATCCACGCACACCCGGTGTATCGATTAAATTTCCCTCATTCGGCAAATGGTACAGTCGGCTGGTTCTTGTCGTGTGCTTGCCTTCTTTGTTGGCATCGGAAATATTACCGATCTTTATGTTGGCTTCGGGTAGTAGTGCCAGAGTAATTGATGATTTACCTACTCCGGAAACACCACCCAGCACTGTGGTCTGATGATCGAATACTGAAAACAGCGCGTCCATGCCCTGTCCGGACTTGACGCTGGCCAATAGGACAGAATATCCCAATGGCAGGTAAATCGACTCGAGTCGAAATGGATCTTGTATTTCCTCCTCCAGCAAGTCTATTTTGTTAAGCAGGATAATGGGGTTGATATCCTGCTGCTCGGCTGAAATCAAATACTGATCGAGTAAATATAAATTGGGTTCAGGTATTACCGACAGGCAAACCACGATTTGAGTCAGGTTGGCAGCAACTGATTTAATCGCACCAAATCCATCGATGCGTTGCAAAAAATTCTTACGCGGTAATATCGCCATCACGCGGCACTCTAGATTGTCCATCATTTTGCAGACCACCCTGTCGCCGCAAACTATGGTGCCAAGATTTGACTTGATATTGCATTCACTCAGTTGCGCGTCGTCTCTTTCGACCAGGACCATTCCGCCGTTGTGGGAGATAACCAGACCTTCGGAATGGCCTTCGTCACTGGAGGAAATTGCGTCCTGCGCACCCTGGATACGTTTTTTTTGGTGCTGACTAAGCTTACGCCTGACCACAGGTTCCGTATTTCAGATTTATCGCGTCAATCATTTATCTGTCTTGGTGGACAATTTTACCGCTACTCGGGGTCTATCCCGCATCGCCGGTGACTGATTTCAAGTGGTTGATGCGGATCGAGGCGGGTGGATGTGAATCGTAAAACATCGAATGCACCGGGTCGGGCGTGAGTGTACTGGCGTTATCTCGATACATATTGACCAGTGCGGAAATAAGCGCGCGATAGTCGCTGTTGGATTTAGCAAATTCATCGGCTTCGAACTCGTGTTTGCGGGACAAGGCAGAAAACAATGGGCTGACGAAATAGGTAAATACCGGCATCACCAGGACAAACAGGAGCAGTGCGGTATGGGTTGCCGCGTTTTCAACGCCTAATGCAGTATAAAACCATGACGACTGCATTAGCCATGCAAGTAGTGCAAATCCAAGCAGCGTGGTTAGCAACGATAATACCATGGTTTTTTTGATATGGTGGCGTTTGAAATGTCCCAGTTCATGGGCAAGCACGGCTTCGACTTCATCCTCGGACAGGGTCTTGAGCAGGGTGTCGTAAAATACAATACGCTTGTTTTTACCAAAACCGGTGAAATAGGCATTACCGTGCGTCGATCTTTTTGATCCGTCGATGACAAACACACCCTGGCTATTAAACCCACAGCGCTGCAGGAGATCATCGATCCGGGCTTTTAGCGAGGTATCGTCGAGCGCGCTGAATTTATTAAATAGCGGTGCGATAAAGCTTGGCCAGGCCCAGATCATCAGCAGGGAGAAGCCGGTCCATACCAGCCATGCATAGAGCCACCAGTACTGTCCTGCCTGGTTCATTAACCATAAAATCATAGCGATCAGTGGTAAGCCAAGGACCAGCATCAACAGGGCAGCCTTGAATAAATCAAGCCACCAGGTTCGCCATGTGGTCTGGTTAAAACCAAATTTTTGCTCGACGACGAAAGTGATATAGAGTGAAAAAGGGAGATCGAGAATAGAAACTATAATCAGTAGAGAGGCAATTACTGCGATACCGGTGGGCAAAGGTGCTAAGCTAAAATTAGCCCACCAGTTATCTATAATGCTGAGTCCTCCACCCAGGGTCCAGAACAATAACCATGCGGTATCCCAGGCCAGCGATACACGACCCACGCGCAATTTGGTGCAAGAATACTCGGCTGCTTTTTGATGATCTTGCAAACTGATTTTGTCAGAAAATGCCTCGGGCACCCGGTTTTTATGCGCCTGGATGTGATTGAATTGCCTCTGGGATAACCACAAGCGTACCGTCACCGATGCGACCACAAAGAATAGAAATAGCAATGTAAAGCTGTGCATGAATCGACCAGGCGAATTAAATCTTGCTATAGTTTAACCCATATCATGTGTTTTATTATAGAACAGTGGCCCCGGTGTTTTAATTCTCTGGTGCCGGAAAATTAACGACTGAAAACTTGATTTCTCTAATGGCCTGACTTAAACGGAGTGCTTCGATGGGCGTGAACGATAAAAATTTAATCTGGATTGATCTGGAGATGACCGGCCTCAAACCGTTACAGGATCAAATTATCGAAATAGCAACCGTGGTGACCGATAAGAATCTCGTAATACTGGCGCAGGGGCCAGTGATTGCAATTCATCAACCTTTATCAGTGATGAATGCGATGGATAGCTGGAACACACGACACCATGGCGATTCTGGGCTGAGTGCCAGGGTAGCAGACAGCGTACATAGTGCCCAGGATGCCGAAGTCGAGACACTGAATTTCCTGCGACAATATGTAAGCGAGGGAAAATCACCGATGTGTGGCAACAGCATATGCCAGGATCGTCGTTTTATGGCGCGGCTTATGCCCGAACTGGAAGCGTTTTTTCATTATCGAAATCTGGATGTGAGCACACTAAAAGAATTGGCGAGTCGTTGGAAACCTGAGGTTTTAGAAGGATTTGTGAAAAAGTCTGCACACCTGGCGCTCAACGATATCCTCGATTCGATCGATGAACTAAAGCATTACCGGGATCAATTCCTTAAGCTATAGAATTGCGTAATCCGCCATAGTGCAATCCTGTTTTTAAAAATTTATCCAGGCCCTGGACCTGCCCAGAGATTTCGTAATTAAGTCATTGTAATATTTATCGATAAAGGCAGCAGGGTTATATATCTGATCTATAATAATGGGCGTGAGTAGTGGTAATCAAGGCGATTATGCTTCGATGCCGTTTCAGAAAAATTTATCAGGAAGCTTGAAGATTTATTGCATCCCTGGATACTCGAGGTGCAATAAATTAAATTAGTCATAATAATGCCAATGAATAAAACTGAAATGACCAAACCTGTTGTTAATTCAGTGGTTAATAATTGCTTCCCATAATTATAGATTGATTTATTGAAGAAACTGTCCCATTATTGCAGACCCATTGGCGAGGCGTTAAGCACGATTGCCAAAACTCTTATTTTCGTTCATAAATTTTAGGTAAAAACCTTGATAAAACAGCGCACTTTGAAAAATGTGATTCGCGCCATGGGCGTTGGATTGCATACAGGGAAAAAAGTCTATTTAACATTGCGCTCCGCACCGATAGATTCGGGTATCAGATTCAGGCGAGTTGATCTCGACGAACCGGTAGAAATTCTGGCCCGCCCTGAAAATGTTGGAGACACCAATCTCTCAACCACACTAGTCGAAAACGGCGTGCGTATCTCAACCGTCGAACATTTGTTGTCAGCTATTGCCGGACTGGGCATCGATAATGCATTTATTGATCTAAGCGCCGACGAAGTGCCGATAATGGACGGCAGTGCCGGGCCCTTTGTATTTCTGATTCAGTCTGCAGGCATTGTCGAGCAAAATGCCGCGAAGAAATTTATCCGGATCAAGAAAAAAGTTCGTGTCGAGGAAGGCGATAAGTGGGTAGAATTTGAACCTTTCAACGGATTCAAGGTAAGCTTCCAGATTGATTTCAATCACCCATTGTTTAACCAAGAAATGCAGACCTGTGTCATCAACTTCTCGACCACCTCATTCGTCAAAGAAGTCAGCCGTGCACGAACGTTCGGTTTCCAGAAGGATATAGAGAATTTACGATCCAGAAATCTGGCTCTCGGCGGCAGTCAGGATAATGCCATTGTGCTAGACGACTACCGTGTCTTGAATGAAGATGGACTGCGTTATAGTGATGAGTTTGTAAAACATAAAATACTCGATTCGATCGGCGATCTGTACCTGCTCGGCCATAGCCTGATCGGTGCTTTCTCCGGTTACAAATCGGGCCATGCGCTGAATAACCGACTATTGCGCACATTGGTGGAAGACAAGGAAGCCTGGGAAGAAGTGACATTCGAGGATGCCTCTACCGCCCCGATCAGCACCGGGAGGATGATGGGGAAAAATAGGATGGGCAGCATGATTTCCCGCGAGCGGGTCTGAACCGCGATGGCGGAGAAGAGGGTGCCGACCGTGGCGAAGCCCAGGGTGGCCAGCAAAATGGTCAGGATCAGAGCCCAGGAAAGACCGGAAAAACCCAGCATGGCGGCGAATACCGGCAGCAGCAGCCCCTCAATTATCAGCATGAACAGGAAGCTGACCAGCACCTTACCCAAGAAAACAGCGTCACGACTGACGGGGCTGAGCAGCAGTCCTTCCAAGCCCCCCTGCTCCTTTTCCTTGACGAAGGCTCGATTCATTGCCAGAGTTCCAGCGAAAGCAAAGGCGACCCACAGGATGCCGGCGGCCAGCTCGGATACGCGCTGCGGGCTGACGTTTAATGCGAAGTTGAAAACCACCGCCACCAGGAAGCCGAACACCAGCACGGAGATGATAATGTCCTTGGAGCGGACTTCCAACAGAATGTCCTTCCAGACCATTACCAGCAGGGGCCGCAGCGCTGAACTCATTACACTATTTAGGGCACTGTTTGGGACACTGCAGCAGCGAGCGGCTGCTGAGCGCTAAATCCATCGGCAGCAGCCGCGCCATGGCGGCCGGCCTCTTGCCAGCCGGGGGATTCTTGCGGGAAATGAACTTTGCCCTGGGACAGCACCCCCACCCGATGCGCCCAGGAGCGGCCCAGCTCTTCATTGTGGGTGGTCATAACTATCGACCCGCCGGCGGCGGTCCATTCGGCGGTTAGCTGGCGCAGCATACCGATGGATTGTCGGTCCAGCCCTCCCTCGGGCTCGTCAAGCAAGAGGATGGAAGGTTCGTGCAGGATGGCCCGGGCCAAGGCCAGGCGTTGGCGCAGGCCGTGGGAGAGGGTTCTTACCCGCTGGTGGGCTCGCTGGGTCAGCCCCACCCGTTCTAAGACCATTTCCAGCTGCCGGGAGAGCTCTTTAACCTGATAGAGCCGGCCGTAGAATTCCAGGTTTTCCCGGCAGGTCAGGTCTTCGTAAAGATAGCTCAGGTGTCCGACAACGCCGATGTTGCGGCGGATGGCCCGGGGTTGCCGTTTCTGATCATAGCCGGCAACCAGAATTTGCCCGGCCTCGGGGCGCGCCTGGGTGGACATTAGCCGCAAGAGGGTGGTTTTGCCGGTACCGTTGGCGCCCAACAGAACCAGGAACTCTCCCCATTGAACTTCCAGGTCCAGGTCCCAGAGCACCGGTTCATCACCAAAGCTTTTTTGCAGCCCTTCCACCCGGATTGCTACTGCGGCGTTCCGGCCTACCACGGGCCTTCCCAGCAAGGGGCCTGCCCCATCACAGTCAATTGAAAATACCGGTGAACATATCGGGGAAGATGCAAGAAAACCACCAGCTAATGGTAAAGGGGCGGGGCGGGTTCCGCAAGCTTTGCTCCGGTTAGAGGAGGCAGCTTTGTCGAAGGGTAAATTGGGGAAAGGTCGGGACCACGGGGGAAACGGGCAGCGAATCGCCTTTTTTAATAAGGAACCCGGTACGGGCGGCTAGACGCTGTCCCGAATATAGCTGAGGACCGCCTGAACCCTGGGATGCAGGGGCCCGTTGTGGCTCAAGTTCAGCTCTTGATAGATGGCATTGATGTAGTTTTCTACCGATTTAGTACCCAGTACCAGCTTCTCGGCTATGGCCGCATTGTTGTATCCCTGGGCCATCATGGTCAAAACTTCCTGCTGTCGTGGGGTCAAACCGGCGGTCAGGGAACCCTTGCGCGGTTTCATGCTGTTGACAACCGTGGGGTCCATGACCACCAGCCCGGAAGCGGCTCCTTCAATGGCCCGGGCCAGAGCCCCGGCGTCGCTTACCGACTGCTTGAGCAGGTATGACCAGCCGGAAGACTCCTCCGAGGAAATCAGTCCCAGGTACTGGCGCTCCCGATGGGAGGAGAGGATGACAATGCCCATGTCCGGGTGCTCGTTCTTAATACAGCGACCGGCGCTAATACCGTTGGGGTCGCTACCCAGCTCGATGTCCATCAGGATCACGTCGGGGTTGTACCTGTTGGCCGCGTCAATGGCGGCGTTCCCGTCCGCCACCGCTCCCACGACCTCCATGTTAGGGACGGCGCCCAGGGATATTTTCAGCATATCCCGAAACAGGCCTTCGTCTTCTACAATCATCACATTGACCATATCTTGTCCTTCGCGGATCCTCCCGCAATAGCCATTGAGTTTAAGGGTAAGCGGGGCCCTTGCAGGCTTTCCAGGAGGGTTGCGGCGGCTGTTGGAGCCAGTGCTTGGCAGGCAGGCCCTCCGCCGTTTCGGCCCCAGATAATTCTTCTCCAGGTCTTCCCGGGTGGCGTAGATGGCCACTCCATCGGCGGATATCCGCACATGGGGCAAGCGCACGGTGTCAAGCAGGGCCTGGTTATGCCCGGCGTGGAGCGCAGCCATGAACGCCTCCAACGCTTAAATATCCTCTGCCTAGCTGCCTGCCCCCCTATTACAAAGACGATCAAATATCTTTCTAGCCAACTCATGGCCCTGGTAATGACGTTGGCAACCATCGTCCTCGACCGACGGAAGGGCGGAGACTGAGAAGTCCTACCTACGTCCTGGTATGCGATGTCTATTGGGGCTGGGCCCTGCCCTCCTTGATCGGGGTTCTTCACTATGGAACCTCCTAGTAGCGTCTTTTGCGCCCCCTGTTTCAGGGCGGCCATGGGATGAGACGTTTCATGTGGGATTTTCAGCCGTCCGCTCGCACTCCAAAACAGCAGAGAGTTGATTCCTGGCTGGAGACACCAGGACAAACGATCATGTTTGTCCTGGCCTGATTCACTGTTCTCTCAGACGACTTAGCCAATGCCACCTGTCTGGTGTTTTGAGCAGGCGTCCCCTTGTCGGCTAGGAAGGGTCGTGTTTCACGGGGCCCAGCATTCAATGGGGGTGCCGCCTCCAGGGGACTTCGCCGTCTGCTTTACCGGTGCCCCAACTCCTGGCGATCCACCAACCTGGCTTTGCCCAAGCCGCCCCAGGAGCCTCATGACCCTTCCTAGCCCTGCCTTGAGCCCCAAGGCTCAAGAGCTTCCCCTTCTGCTGGGGGTTTCCAGGCCAGCCCGGGCTAGCCGAGCTCCTCAACAAGTCTGTTTACCAACTTCTTCCTGAACGCTTCATTGGCCACTGCGGCATTGACCAAACGTTGTCTCAGGTCTGAATCATCTTCCAGCGCATCTTCCATCTTGTCCGCGATGTCGCCGGCCAGTTTGTCCATGGTTTCCGAATCTTCCACTAAGCCACTGACCACATGATCCATTAACTCCTGGTTTTGCAGGAGCTTAGCTACATCGCTTTCCTGTATCAGTCCCATAAGAGGTTCCTCCTTTTTCTTACATACTTGCTTTCTTTCCAGGGTTGATGAGCCGAGTTCATCGTTGTTGTTCAGTAAACGGAATCACCTCCTTGTTAATCAGGGGAGCCTCCCATGGGGTACAACCAATCCTTGCCGCGCTTACTTTGCTTGTTTTTAGGAAGGGTTGTGTTTCGCCACCGCCTCAGATTGACCATCGTCGGCCGAGGGCTGGGCCCACTCCGGTACCGGCGCCTTACCTTCGGGTATTCAAGTCACCCC
>JACZQS010000358.1 GCA_022545625.1 Pseudomonadota bacterium | reverse complement strand
GATTTTGTTTCGTTTTCTATCTGTTTATTTCACTGTTATCTGTTTCAGCTTGCAGCCAGGAAAAGGATGATGCCATTCGCTTTGGTCTTGAATCAGCACCGGTTACTCTGGATCCCCGTTTTTCAACAGATGCTGCATCTTATCGGATCACACGTTTAATCTATCGTAGTCTGGTTGATTTTGATGACAACTTTCAGTTCATCCCTGATCTCGCAGACTGGGAAATGCTCGATCTCAAACACTATCGTTTCAAGTTACACATTACAGGCAGGCAGTTTCATCATGGTGAAAGATTAACGGCTAATGATGTGAAGGTAACCCATGACTATGTTTTAGATATTAATAATGCCTCACCACATCGAGGTTCACTTGTAGTGATTAAAAGCATAGAAGTGGTCGATGATGATACCGTTGATTTCATTTTGCAGCATCCAGATCCCTTATTCCCTGGAAGGCTTGTCATCGGCATATTACCCGCAGCATTGATAGAATCAGATCATCCATTTAATCGACAGCCTGTTGGTAGTGGTCCCGTAGCGCTACAGGAATGGCCGAACGATGGCGATCTTTCATTAATACGTTTAGATGATAAACAAGTGTTAAAAATGATTACCGTTAAAGATCCGACTGTGCGTATATTAAAATTATTACGGGGTGAGCTAGATATTCTCCAGGGTGATATTCCCCGAGAAATGATCCGCTGGTTAGAGGAACAGGATAAAACTCAAATTGAGAAGGCACAGGGAGATACCTTCACCTATATGGGTTTCAATATGGCGGATCCAGTGACCAGTCAACTGCCAGTCCGACAGGCAATTGCCCATGCGATTAACAGAGATGAGATCATAGAATATGTCATGGACAACACAGCACGCAAGGCTGGTGCCATGTTGCCGCCAGAGCACTGGAGTGGCAATGCAGAATTGACCGGCGTGGCCAGGCCGCTGGCAATAAAGGACACACTGCGTACTTTTTCGCCGTAGCGAGACGCGAACTCCAGCGCGGTAAGGCAACCTTGTGAGTGTGCAACCACCGAAATATTGTCGAGATCGAGCGCCTCGACAACATCACTGAGCCAGTCAGCCATCGCCTCTATGGACTTCAACTCCGGGCCTTCCGAATTTGTATGTCCAGGCAAATCAGGCACCAGCACAGCGTAGTTTCTGAACGCAAAAAAGCGCGAGTGCAGGCCCCAGAACGTGTGATCCAGACCACTACCGTGAAGAAAAATGATGGCGGGTTTGTTGTTGTCGAAGGGTTTTCCACCCGTACTCGCGAAGACCCGCTTGTTATTGACTTCAAAGTACATCGTTACGCGTTCGCTATTTTTTTCGACGCGCGGAAGCCGTCCTCGAAATCCACCTTTATATCCTCGACGTCTTCGAGACCGACAGACAGCCTGACCATGTCCTCGGTAATGCCCGCGGCCACCAGCGCGTCCGCGTCAATGCGTGAGTGAGTGGTAGTAGCGGGATGAATAATCAGCGTCTTTGCATCGCCAACGTTAGCAAGATGCGAAGCAAGGCTGACGTTCTCGATGAAGGCTTTACCGGCATCGCGGCCGCCCTTGACACCGAAACTGACGATGCTGCCCGCCCCTTTGGGCAAATACTTTTTCGCAAGTTTGTGGCTTGAATGAGATGGCAGGTCCGGATGACTGACCCATGAAACCTGCTCGTGACCGGAAAGGTATTCAAGCAGTTCTTTCGTGTTGGACATGTGTTTGTCCATGCGCAATGAAAGCGTCTCCAGGCCCAGTAATAACAGGAAGGCATTCATCGGGCTCATGGTGGCCCCGAATTCGCGCATGGCCTCAGTCCGAATACGTGTCGCAAAGGCACTTGGTCCAAATTCTTCCCAGATATTGAGTCCCGAAAACGGCGCGTACGGTTCGGTAATGGTCGGGTACTTGTCTGTCGCCCCCCAGTCGAAATTACCACCATCGACAATAACGCCGCCGATCGCCGCGCCGTGACCACCCATCCACTTGGTGACGGAATGGATGGTGATATTGACGCCGTAATCAAAGCACTTGCACAGGTACGGCGTATTAAAGGTGGCGTCCACCATGAACGGCAAATGGTTTTCTTCAGCGATGGCTACGATGCCGTCAAGGTCCAGTATATCCAGGCCTGGATTGCCGATCAGTTCGCCGTAGATCAGGCGAGTATTGTCCTGAATGGCAGCGCGGAAGGCGTCGACGTTAGTTGGATCGACAAAGGTTGTCGTGATACCGAATCGCGGCAGCGTATTTTTCATCAGGCTGATATTGCCGCCATACATCTGCGTCGATGCGATGATGTGGTCACCCTGTCCCAGGATTGCAGTGATCGCACAAAATGTTGCCGCCATGCCTGATGCCGTACATACCGCCGCAGACCCCCCTTCAAGTGCAGCGATGCGTTGCTCGAGCACCGCGACTGTTGGGTTGGTAATGCGACTAT
>JACZQS010000357.1 GCA_022545625.1 Pseudomonadota bacterium | reverse complement strand
CATGGATATCGGTGAAGACACCGGCGATCGCGTCGCTATCCTCGCTTGGCCAATCCGCCAGCGGACGCAGGGTGTTCACGACGATCTCCCCAAGCCCACGACCAGGACCGAACCAAAAATACCCGCGATTGGAAAGAAGTCTTCGACTATGGCCCGATGGACGATGTAAAACAGCCTCAATGGCCGCAATCGCTACCGGGTTTCAAGCCGGCAGTGCTGGCATATTACTCCGCCTGCGAAAACCTGGCATTTCGATTGCTCGAGATTATCGCGGCTAACCTCGGCATGCCCGCCGACTACCTGAACCGCGATTTCAAGCCGAGTCACACCAGTTTCCTGCGTATGAACTACTACCCGGTTTGCCCGACACCAGAGTTTCCTGCCGGTCTGGACAAGCCATCCTACGGACACCTTGGCATCAATCATCATACCGATGCCGGAGCGGTGACCGTCTTGTTGCAGGATGACCAGGCTGGTCTCGAGGTTTATCGAGGAAAGCAGTGGCACCTGGTTGAAACCCGATCCGATGCGTTGGTCATCAACATCGGCGATATCGTCCAGGTCTGGTCAAACGACCTGTATCACGCACCATTGCATCGGGTTCGGGCAAACGCAAAAGCGGAGCGCTTCAGTGTGCCTTTTTTCTTCAACCCGGCCTATCAGTCGGATTATGCACCACTGCCGACAATGGTCGATAATAAAAAACCGGCGCGATACCGGGCTATTAACTGGGGGGAATTCCGCGCACTACGCGCCGGCGGTGACTACGCCGACAGTGGTGAAGAAGTTCAGATAAGCCACTACCGGACAACACAATGAACTCCGATAATAGCCACCAGATCTACCTGGACCACAACGCCAGCACCCCGGTACATGCGCAGGTCGCGGACGCGATGCAACGTACCCTGGATGGCATGTTCGGAAATCCATCCAGCACCCACTGGGCCGGTGCATCGGCCAAAGAAGCCATTGGCATTGGTCGCCAACAGGTTGCCGATCTGCTTGGCTGTGCCTCCGATGAAGTGGTTTTTACCAGCGGCGGTAGCGAATCGAACAACCTTGCCATCAAGGGCGTCGCTTTCACTCACCTGACAACCGGCTCGCATATTATTACCAGTGCAATCGAGCACCCGGCTACGCTGGAACCCTGCCAATTTCTCGCCAGGGCGTTTGATGTGAGTCTCAGCATCGTGCCGGTTGACAGCTTCGGGTTAATCGATCCAGACGATGTGCGACAGGCAATTACCCCGCAGACCCGGCTTATCAGCATAATGCAGGCAAACAATGAGGTCGGCACGATTCAACCCATTGAGGAGATTGCAAGTATCGCCCGGGAGCACGAAGTCTTGTTGCATGTTGATGCCGCCCAGGCGGTGGGCAAGATTGAGGTAAATGTTAACAAGCTTGGAGCAGATCTGCTGTCGATCGCCGGGCACAAGTTTTATGCGCCCAAGGGTATTGGCGCACTTTATGTTCGACGAGGGCTAGAACTGGAGCCGGTAATCCACGGCGGTAACCAGGAACGTGGTTATCGCGCAGGTACCGAAAGCGCTTTACTTGCCACTGCATTGGGGCAGGCCAGCCTGCTCGCAAACGATCGATCGCATATGCCTGCGGTGCAATCATTGCGCGATCGATTCTGGAGCGCTCTTCAGGACCGTTTCAACGAGCGCGTAGTGCTAAATGGTCACATCGACAAGCGATTGCCCAACACGCTAAATGTATCTTTCCTGGGGCTGGTTGGTGCACAGATCCTGGCCCAACTTGACGGTATCGCAGCCTCGACCGGTTCCGCCTGTCATACCGACCGCGTGGAAATCTCTCCTGTGCTCGAAGCGATGGCTGTGTCCCCGGAGGTTGGCCAGGGTGCTCTGCGATTCAGCCTGGGCCGTGGGACTACACAAGACGAAATAGACTCGGTGATCGAGCGCCTCGGTGAGGTGGTAGCTTAGGTCGCATTAATTATCGACTGTACAGTCTGGCTATGATGACGTGAGTAGTGTGAGCTAGATACAACGTTTTTAGCTGGTAGCGGATGTTGCCGCTTGTCGTTAACGAAAGCCGCACTTCCCTATTCAGCTTTTAATAGCCCTCCTGATCGGGCACATGCTATAAAATTAATGCCTCCAGTACTTTTAGCGCCAGGTCTCTTCTATCCTGGCCAATATCCTGCATCAATTCCACAGCTCTTATTTGCTGCTTGTCCGATACGAAAATTGCATCCTCACCAATTAACTCACTCAGTGACATATTCAGCATCTTTGCAATTTCCTCTAATTGAACGAAACTGGGTTCTCCAATGTCATTTAGTAAACGTGAAACCGCACCTTCGGTAATACCCAGCCTGGAAGCTACATCCGTGTTTTCATATCCCTTAACCTTCAATTCGCGTTGAGCCCTGTCTGTCCAATCCTCAGCCATAGCAACACCTTTGCCCAATATATTGAT
>JACZQS010000356.1 GCA_022545625.1 Pseudomonadota bacterium | reverse complement strand
AGATTCTCGCGCGGTATAAATGTCTTCCATCAGTTTCTGGTTTAACCGCACTACGCGCGATCCAGCACGCGGCACGCGAACTACCAGCTTGATGCGTTCGAGCCGATGAATTGCCTCACGTAATGGACCACGGCTTATGCCAAATTTAAGTGCGAGGTCGGACTCGATGATCTTGCTGCCCTGCGCTAGCGTGCCGGTGATGATATCGGTTTTAATGCTCTCGTAGGCTTGTTCGGCCAGTGTGCGGGACTCAAGTAGCTTTTCAGATTGTGCTAAAATGGCGGTATTCATCGGTTATTGTTGACAATAATGGATATTTTTCTTAAATATTAGCCAAAATATGCATAAAATTGTAATTATTGTCAACAATATATTTACCGGGTGGAGTAATTAAAACCCGGGATCGAACCAGATCCTATATCTGATACGGGCTTCTATTATTAATCCTGACAATTGTATAATTTAATAATCCTGGCCAGGTTGGGTAGCTCACTCGATAATGAGTTATATTGGACCAAGGATCGTGGACCGGGGCATACCCCAGCCCCGCATCCGACTAATGAATTTCATTGTCAGGCAACAAAAATCACATCACAGGGGAATGAGGAGGTAGGACATGAGTACCGAAACCGTAACCATAATAGATGACACAACCGGTAAAAAAGTGCAGTTACCACTGTTATCACCGACCAGAGGGCCGAAAACGATTGATATCGGTACGCTATACAAGGAGCTGGGATACTTCACCTACGATCCTGGATTCATGTCCACTGCCAGTTGTTCCAGTGGCATAACCTTTCTTGATGGCGATAAAGGCGTATTGCAGTATCGTGGTTATGCAATCGAACAGTTGGCCGAACATAGTTCTTACCTGGAAGTTTGCTACCTGTTGATCAAAGGTGATTTACCGAATCGGCAGGAACTGGACGAATTCGTCCATGACATTACCCACCACACGATGTTGCATGAAGCACTGAAACGATTTTTCAGTGGCTTTCGGCGAGACGCACATCCGATGGCTATTATGGTTGGCGTCGTCGGTGCACTGGCCGCGTTTTATCATGAACACATGGACATCCATAATCCCGAGCATCGCGAGATATCCGCGCATCGCTTAATCGCCAAGATGCCGACCATTGCAGCCTGGAGTTATCGCTATGCGATGGGCAAGCCGTTTATTTACCCGGTAAACAACTTGAGCTATACCGAAAACTTCCTGCACATGATGTTTTCGATGCCAACCGAGCCATTTACACCGGATCCGCTGTTGGCCAAGGCCCTGGACCTGATTTTAATACTGCACGCTGATCACGAGCAAAATGCTTCGACTTCAACCGTACGTCTGGCCGGTAGTTCGGATGCGAATCCGTTTGCTGCTGTAGCTGCCGGTATTGCGGCGCTTTGGGGGCCGGCGCATGGTGGTGCTAACGAAGCGGTGATACGTATGCTGATGGATATCAACGAGTCAGGCAAACCGTTGCAGGCATTTGTTGATCGCGCCAAGGACAAGAAGGACAGTTTCCGCTTGATGGGTTTTGGTCACCGCGTCTATAAAAACTATGATCCGCGCGCCACGTTGATTCGTGATATTTGTCATCAATTACTGAGCGATATGGAGTCTAGCGGGGAGCATCAAAAGCTTCTTGATACCGCAATGGCTTTGGAAAAAGTAGCACTCGAGGACGACTATTTTGTGCAGAGAAATTTATACCCCAACGTCGACTTCTATTCCGGCATCATCTTCCTGGCGATGGGAATACCGATGAACATGTTCACGGTAATTTTTGCAATGGCGCGAACAGTCGGCTGGATAACCCAGTGGGACGAAATGATGTCGGATCCGACATCGAAGATTGGTCGACCACGCCAGCTTTATACCGGGCTCATCGACCTTGAATATGTACCACTGGAAAAACGCTGATAAATCCATATATTTATAGTGTGCTGGAAGAGCAAATGGTGAGTAAGGCGAATGTTACAGGCATATCGAGATCATACTGCTGAGCGTGAACTGGAAGGCATTCCACCCAAACCACTGGATGCGCAGCAGGTAGCAGATTTAATTGAGTTGATCAAAAACCCGCCCGCTGGTGAAGAAGAGTACCTGCTCGAACTATTGACTCAAAACGTACCGGCGGGTGTCGATGAGGCCGCTTATGTAAAAGCCGGATTTCTCGCTGCAATAGTTCGGGGCGTAACCAAATCGCGGTTAATCGATACGGTGAAAGCGGTGGAGATTCTCGGTACCATGCTCGGGGGATATAATATCGAACCCCTGACTGCAGCCCTGGACAATAACGAAACTGCGCCTGCAGCGGTAAAGGCGTTATCGCACACCCTGCTGGTATTTGATGCATTCCATGATATCTGCGATAAGTCCGACGCGGGCAATATTCATGCCCGGCAGGTACTCGAATCCTGGGCCCGTGCCGAATGGTTTACGGTTAAGCCGC
>JACZQS010000355.1 GCA_022545625.1 Pseudomonadota bacterium | reverse complement strand
GGGCCGGGTCGGCCGCTACCAATTTTTTGCTCATCGATTTGTACCACTGGAAGCACATAGCTTGATGCACCACTGATAAAGGCCTCGTCCGCCTGCAATGCTTCATCGAGGCTGAACCTGGTTTCGACTAAACGGATTCCGTGCGTATTGCACAGTGCCACCAGAGCCTTGCGCGTGATCCCGGACAGGATATCGTTGCTCACTGGGCGTGTCAGAAGCAGCTCGCCGGTGACGATGAAAAAACTGGTGGCGCCGCATTCGGTGATGTAGCCGTCGGTGTCGACCATCAGGGCCTCGTAGGCGCCTGCATCGCTGGCTGCTTTTTTGGCTAGCACCTGCCCGAGCAGATTGACCGACTTGATATCGCGTCGTGCCCAGCGAATATCATCGACAACATGCAGGCGAACGCCTGTGTTAGCGGCATCATTGTCGCTCGATAATTTCTGCTGGGTAAACATGAAAACTGTTGGTTTTAACTCGCCCTGCCAGACGAAGTCCCGATCTGCTTCACCCCGCGTGACCTGCAGGTAAACCAGTCCTTCGGTGATCTGGTTAAGCTCCACCAGCTTGCGGAACGCGCTCAGTATTTCATCCCGGTCGAGTGGTGCCGGAATATCGAGTTCAGCGAGTGAACGACGATAGCGTTGCATGTGCGAATCGAAGTCGATCAACTTACCATCGATCACTCCAGCAACTTCGTAGATCGCATCGCCAAATAATACGGTGCGGTCAAATATCGAGATTTTGGCTTCATCTTCCGGCAGGTATTCACCGTTTAAATAAACTATTCGTTTCATAGGCTGCTCAGGTTTCGAATTGGGGCGAACTTTTACCGGACAAGCTGCTGGCCTGGGGGTTAATCAATTACCAGTAATTTACGCGAATTAGTTTTTAATCACAAATGCCGGGATATCCGGCTGGTTGCCTGCGATCACACAGGATATTATGTAGGGCTTATCACTATGAACGGGGTTGTTGTCAATGAGTCCATCAAGCCAACAGGAACTCGCTCAATTATTTCGCAGGTTTTTAGCGCCCGAATCGGTCATCGATGCACCGACGTCGCTGGCTGCCTACGAATGTGACGGCCTCAGTGCCTATCGGCAAACACCGTTGCTGGTCGTGCTGGCCGAGACTATAGAGCAGGTACAGCAGATAGTGCGCCTGTGTAATGAACGCGGGGTTCCAATTGTCAGCCGTGGTGCCGGTACCAGTCTTTCAGGCGGAGCCCTGCCGCACGAAGACGGTATCGTGCTCAGCCTTGCGAAAATGAACCGAATACTGACGCTCGATGCCCTCTCGCGTACAGCTGTAGTTGAACCCGGGGTACGGAATCTTGCCGTTTCGGAGGCGGCAAACCCGCTGGGGCTTTACTATGCCCCCGACCCATCATCGCAAATCGCCTGTACCATAGGCGGCAATGTTGCCGAGAATGCCGGCGGAGTGCATTGTCTTAAATACGGATTGACCCTGCATAATGTACTCGGTGTAAAACTGGTAACGGCCACCGGTGAGTTACTCAGCATTGACCAGCAGTCGATGCAGTCCCAGGGTTTCGACCTGCTTGCGCTGGTGATTGGTTCCGAAGGCATGCTCGGCGTGGTGGTTGAAGTCACCCTCAAGCTACTACCGATTCCAGAATGTGCCCGCGTCGTTATGGGTGTATTCGACAAGGTCGAAAAAGCAGGTGACAGTGTAGCTGGGATTATCGCCGAGGGCATTATTCCGGCCGGGGCAGAAATGATGGATAACCTGGCCATTCGGGCAGCAGAGGATTTCGTCCATGCGGGTTACCCGGTCGAGGCCGAAGCGATAATAATTTGCGAACTCGACGGTACCGAGGAAGAAGTAGAGTCGCAGATATCGCGAGTTGAAGCAGTGATGAAAGGCGCTGGCGCCACCGAGACCCGAATTGCCCGCGATGAGGCTGAACGCTTATTGTTCTGGTCGGGGCGAAAGGCCGCGTTCCCGGCCGTGGGGCGCTTATCGCCAGATTACTATTGCATCGACGGGACCATCCCGCGCAAGGCACTGGGCACGGTTTTGGCCGAAATCCGTCGATTGTCCGAACAATATGAATTACCTATCGCGAATGTTTTCCATGCCGGTGATGGCAACCTCCACCCCTTGATACTCTACGATGCCAACAACCCGGGTGAGCTGGAAAAGACCGAACAACTCGGTAGTAAAATTTTGCAACTCTGTATCGAACAGGGCGGCACGATTACCGGTGAACACGGCGTCGGCGTAGAAAAACTGGGTGAAATGTGCATACAGTTCAGCGACCAGGAACGCAATCAGTTCCACGCTATTCGACAGGCTTTTGATCCAAATTGTATTTTTAATCCAGGTAAGGCGATACCAACCCTGGCTCGATGTGCCGAGCATAATGCGATGCACGTTCACGACGGCAAGCTGCCCTTTCCAGAGATCGAGCGGTTTTAATGCGGCAAAGTATTCCCGAGA
>JACZQS010000354.1 GCA_022545625.1 Pseudomonadota bacterium | reverse complement strand
TGGACCGTGCTGGGCTGTGTGAAGTGACCGGGATGAGGCGCCGTTCTGGTCATCCGCGGCTGGCCCGCCATCCATCGCCACATGTACTTGACCCAGGTGAGTCATCTGTACCTCAATAAGATGCGTGAGCAACTGACCGCCCACGAAAAGGCTCAGGAGCACAGCGGCTTTTTTTCCCTACCGGGCGATCTGGCTGATTCCCTTGCGGACATCCGATTTCCTGGCCCGGATTTACGGATTCGAACTGGTTGTGCACATTTTTCCAGTGGCGCCGCACCAGACTCTCAACTACCGGAATAACGCGTGTTAGCAACCTGAACTCACGCGCCGAGAACCGCGAGCTATCACCCGAGCGCATCAGCGAAATAACGACTGCTACTTCATTCAAGAAATAAAACGTGTAACAAATTTCCTCGGCGAGTCCTGTCTGTACGTAGTACGAGCGATAATATTCGCTTTGATAAAATCGGTCGGGTGCTATGTCGGGTAGTCGATATAGCCCGGTATCGACCTTGCGACCACATGCTTTGAAAAACGGGTCGAGTAGATAGGGTCCCTTCAGGTAGTCATCGACAAATACAACACGTTTGGCGGGCGAAAATGTGTGGTACAGGCAGATGGGCTTCTCATTTTGGTGATAGGCAAAAGATACTGAATAATCGAAATCCGCAATCGATTTAAGTGCAGCGACCAGGGTCGTGGGAAAATTCTCGGTGCCCGTAGAATCGATGCATTGAGATAACAACGATATCCAGGCAGCATTTCCCAGGTCAATTTTTTTCATCCGCTCGGGATTAGCCGCCATTAAAATATTTTCCTTTGGACTGTGTAATACGCAATTGACATTATTTAATCCGTTTTATGGTATATACCCTAAATTAGATAAATGGTATGCATTTACTTCATACACATGGTAGACTATTTGTTCTACAAAACTCAAGAACAATTGATTTTGAGGGGGAACAATGCACTTGCTGGAGGATCGAATTGGCCAATCAATCCGGTGATTCGCGAGAAATTGATATTGAGTTTCGCGGGGTCACAAAACGTTACGATGAAGTTGTAGCAGTAGACGACGTGTCTCTGACCGTCGAACGCGGGTCTTTCTTCAGTTTTTTAGGCCCCTCCGGTTGCGGTAAAACCACATCGTTACGTTTGATCGCCGGTTTCGATCAACCCACCGAGGGTGATGTTTTTATCGGCGGCGCGTCGGTCGTCGGGATCCCGCCCCATAAACGACCGGTGAACATGGTATTCCAGCAATACGCACTATTTCCGCATATGGACGTTTCCGAGAATATTGGCTACGGACTGCGGCAGCGCGATCCGAAGCCAACCAAACAAGAAATAGCCAAACGGGTCGATGAGACCCTGGAAATGGTCCGATTAAGTGGCTACGGCAAACGTAGGGTCTGGGAATTATCCGGTGGACAGCAGCAAAGAGTGGCTTTGGCACGTGCACTGATCAATCGTCCAACCTGTTTATTACTCGATGAACCCCTTGCAGCACTGGACCGCAAGCTTCGTCGTGAAATGCAAATTGAGCTACAAACCCTGCAACGAGAAGTAGGTATTACTTTCATACTGGTCACCCACGACCAGGAAGAGGCACTGTCGATGAGCGATCGTATCTGCATCATGCGCGAAGGGCAAATCATTCAGTCCGGTAGCCCTCGTGAGCTGTACGATGAACCGATTAACCGGTATGTGGCCGATTTTGTAGGCAAGACAAATTTTTTTAGTGGTGAGGTGATCGATGTCGGTGACCCAGACATCACTGTTAAATCTAATTCCGGTCAGGTTTTCGTTGGCCCGCAGCCGAAAGGAGCGCCACTCCTGGTTAGTGGGAGTAAAGCCTGCATAGCGGTTCGTCCCGAGATGATATCTATGTCTACTACAGCTGAAACAATCAATGGTAATGACATCGCCATACAGGGACGGGTGATGAACAGGATATTTCTGGGTGAACACTCCGAATATCTGATAGCAACCGAAGAATACGGTGATGTACTGGTGTTATCTCCTAAATCGATTGAAAGCATGAATAGAAGTTTTGCTCCAGGTGACAATATCTCCATCAGTTGGAGACCTGAAGCAGTGCTCGTACTTGGAGATACATAAGGCTGTACTGCATATCCGTCAGTAACAGCTTTTATTAAAATTACGGATCAATTCCAACGAGGGGATAAAATAATGAGTAAGAGTAACGATGACAATAAACCAATAAGCGCGAAGAAATTCATGCAAGAATTTCGGCGCTATCAGAAAGGTTCGGTAACGCGCCGGCATTTCCTGGGAGTAACTGGCCTGGGTACAGCGATGGCCGTTATGGGAACAGCCTTGCCTACATTTTGGCCAGGGAAAGCGCAAGCTGCAAGTGACCTTGGTGATCGGTTGATATTTTCGACCTGGCCGAATTACCACAACCAGGCAATTCTAGATAGGTTTACGGAAAAAACCGGCGTCAATCTTCAAGTTAATGC
>JACZQS010000082.1 GCA_022545625.1 Pseudomonadota bacterium | reverse complement strand
TGTTCCGCAGTCCAGGACGATAACGATGACAAGTTACCGACCCCTTTGGCATGGCCGACAATATTGCCGAAACTATGCCGACGCGTACCCAGCATATTAAGGCACCAACGCGGACGGCTGAGTACCTGCAACATGGCGTTGAGAGTAAATTGGGGCGGTGCGCTGAGGCCGTTGCGGATATCCTTGTGGCGCTGACCGAGAATTTGCAGGTCGAGGGTTAACATTAAAGCGCTGCAGCCGGCATCTCTGGCGCGGTCGATTAGACGTCCTATAAATTCACGGTCGCGCATCACGTACAACTGAAACCAGAATGGTTTGCTGGTATGTTTGGCGACATCTTCAATCGAGCAGATGCTCATCGTCGACAGGGTAAAGGGTACGCCAAATTTCTCCGCCGCTCGCGCTGCTTTTATCTCGCCATCCGCATGTTGCATACCGGTAAGTCCGACCGGTGCAAGTGCAACCGGCATTTTTACCGTTTGCCCGATCATGGTCGTTTCAAGTGAACGCTCGGTGATATCCACTGCTACGCGCTGGCGAAGTTTAACATTGTTAAAATCGCTTTCATTTTCGCGATAAGTGGATTCACTCCAGGAACCCGAATCGGCATATTCGTAAAACATACGAGGTACCCGCGAGCGAGCGAGCTTTTGTAAGTCCTTGATTTCACAAATAGCTGTCATGAACGGGTTCTCATATAGAGTCAGGCTGCGCGCATTATAGCGGTTAAGTCGGCAAGTTGAAGTGGAGCTGGTGTATATTCAAAGTACCACTCACAGCTTTCCTGCGAAAGCAGCGATCCGGCGACCCGGAATCTTTTAGGGAGAAACTGTTAGACACCAACTCAGGCCATTGCCTGCCGACCCCATTATCGCTACGATCATGCCATGTTATCGATCTCCAAACTGAGCAAGTCTTTCGCCCAACCGGAGGGTGTGGTCCAGGTACTGGATGGGCTCGATTTTGAAATGAATACCGCTACTTCGGTTGCATTGCTCGGGGAAAGCGGTAGCGGTAAGAGTACCTTGCTACATTTAATCGCCGGGCTGGACAGGCCGGATAGTGGTGAGATCGAGATCGATAGCCGGAAACTCGGCAGCTTGAACGAGTCAGCGCTGGCAGAAATGCGAAGGCAGCAGGTGAGCCTGGTGTTTCAGCAGTTCCATTTAATTACCACCTTGACTGTTGCCGACAATATTCGTTTCCAGGCTGCCTTGTGCGGGCGTTTCGATGCTGATTTCGAAATCCAGTTGATACAGCAACTGGGACTGGGCGCGCAGTTGAAAAAATTCCCGTATCAGTTATCGCGCGGACAGCAGCAACGCGTTGCAATCGCCCGATCCCTGCTGCATAAGCCCCGCCTGGTACTGGCCGATGAGCCTACCGGTAACCTCGATGAACAGTCCAGCCGGGAGGTCATGTCACTATTCAGTGAACTGGTTAAAAATGCCGGATGCAGCTTGCTGATGGTAACCCACAGCCGTGATATGGCGGCATTTATGGATCGCTCGGTACTATTGCACAACGGTCGACTCAGCGGGGTCGATGATGCTACTGAGAGGTAGTTTTTACTGGGTCCTGAAAGCACTGCTTAGCCATTACTGGCGGCATCCCTGGCAAACGCTGTTTTTAATTGTCGGATTAATGACCGGTGTCGGGCTATGGTCCGCAGTGCAGATAATTAACAGCCACGCCGAGGCGAGCTACCAACAGGCCAATTCGTTGCTGGGTGCGCAGGCCACATACTGGGTTCGTAGCCAGTCGGAGCAGGGAGTTTCGCAGGCGAAATATATCGAGTTGCGTCGCGCGGGATTTCGCCAGGTCTTCCCGCTGATCGAGATCGAGGTGAGCACCAGCCAAGGCGACCCGATCAGTATTATCGCAACCGATTTGTTCGCATTGCCAGGCGAACTACTCGATCAAGACGCGATCGATGTAGGTACCAATTCGGCTTCCGACTGGTTAGATTTCATTAAGCCACCCTATAGAGCCTGGGTGCCAGTTGCGCTCGCGAAGGAACTGGGACTGCAACGGGGTGACTCCCTGCTGTTACGTGATGGCCGAAAATTACCCCCGGCACTGATACAAAGCCGCAGTCAGCAGGGGCGCCGGGTGCTGATGGATATAGGTGCGGCATTTGAATTGAGCGACATCCATCGGTTCAGCTATCTTGCCGTGGGGAAAATCAGCCCTGCTCAATTGCGAAAACTTCAGTCTTTGTTATCCGACGATCTTGTACTGGTTGAAAACCAGCAACATCTTGACCTTGCCCAGCTGACCAGGAGTTTGCATACCCATCTGACTGCGATGAGCCTGCTTTCGTTCGCGGTCGGCTTGTTCATTGTCTTCAATGCGGTTCGTTTTTCGCTCTGGTATCGCAGGGAAACATTTTTAAACCTGCGATTAATGGGAGTCGAAGTGCCGAAACTGGTGGTCGCTATTTTGCTCGAGACTTTAATCTGGAGCTTCATCGGCACTGGCCTGGGCCTGCTGATGGGGATGCAGTTGGGACAGTTATTATTGCCCGCTTTAAGTGCCAGCCTCCACAGTCTCTACGATGCGACCCTGGCCGGCATTATCGAGTTGCAGTTTGATACCCTGTTTAAAGCCTGGTTGATTACCCTGTTCGGGTTGTCGTGGGCACTTGCCTGGCCCCTGTACCAACAATTAAAAACCAGTGTATTCTCGGCAAACTCGACAGTGGCTGTAGAGGATTCTGAGTCCGGTGCGAGACGTAATCTTGCCGTGGGTGCCCTGCTGCTGCTGATTTGCGCTGCCGTCCTGTATCGACGAATGGATAGCACCACTGAGGGTTTTATCTTGCTCGCTTTGGTGTTATTTGCCGCAGCATGGCTATTGCCAGCTTTACTGGCCCTGGGCTTGCGTCTGTGCAGTTCCTTTTTACCCGAGAAATCGCTGCTTGGACGCTGGTTGGTGAGCGACGCCTGGTCACAATTGCCAGCATTTCGAACAGCAATGATGGCCCTGCTTCTGGCAATGACAGCGAATCTCGGGGTCGGTACGTTAATCGACAGTTTCCGTGGTGCCTTTATCGGTTGGCTGGAGGTTCGCCAAAGTGCTGACCTATATGTGCGCGGGCTGGAAACTGGCCGGTTACAGTTGCCCGGGTCTAAAATATCACAAACCTGGCTCGCCGATAGCCACGCTCGAATCGGCGTATCAACCCGTTGGCGAGACCGCCCGACATTGATACGTGGTGCTGACACGCGAGCGCCTGATAGTTTGAGTTTCCCGCTCGCGCAATGGCTGGGTGAAAGCCCCGGGGATGCGCTGGCAACCTGGCGCAATGAGCCGGGTGTGGTGCTTGCCAACGAACAGGTTCACTACCTGGCTGGAATAAAAATTGGAGAAAGCGTGCGACTGGAAACTGACGAAGGATTGCAGAACTATCGCCTGGTCGGGTTTTTTTATGATTATGGCAATCCGTATTTCCAGTTTTATCTACCCTATGCCGAAGTTGAAAAACGCTGGAAGCAGTCTTATTCGCGTGGTATCGCATTGTGGTTGAAACCCGATTCGGGTGGGGGTAAAAGCTCGTTGCAACTCGCCGAAGATCATTTAAGAAAACAAGGTTTGCAAGCGGGTGACTGGATTTCGCAGGCCGAGGTGAGGAAATTATCGGTGAATATCTTCGATCGCACCTTTGCGATTACTTCGGCGATGAATGCGCTGACATTAATCGTTGCGGGCATAGCATTATTGGCGTCGTTACTGGCTATCTTGCAGGAACGACTACCACAGTTTGCTCAATGGCGGGCACTCGGTGTCCGCCAGGGTGAGCAGTTGCTGATCATTGCCTGCCCGGTGCTGATATTTGTCAGCATCGTCTGGATACTGGCGATACCGTTGGGCGCGCTACTCAGCTGGATACTGATTCACAAACTCAATATCATCAGTTTTGGCTGGAGTATGCCGATGCAGTGGGAAATGGCGCCCGCCTGGCAGCTTGGCCTACTGGTGCTGGCTGTCGTCTTCATTACCCTGCTACTGGCCATGCTGCGGTTACGCCACGGCCTGGCCGAAGCCCTGGCCCAGCTAGGAATAATAACGTGAAGATTTCTATCGCAACATTGCTGGTATTACTGTCTCTGCCGACCAGCCCGGCTCAGAACGACTACCAGGTGTTGCGTGGCGAGGCACAGGGTTTCGCCAGGGTTATCCCTGGAATTCCAGTCGAGTTTCCTCGTGACCATATGGCACACCCGTCTTTTCGTATCGAGTGGTGGTATATCACCGCTAATTTGCTGGATGACAGCGGAAACCCCTGGGGCCTGCAATGGACTTTGTTTCGAAACTCTCTCGATCCGCAGGCCGATTCGGGCGGATGGCAAAGCAATCAGCTATGGATGGCACACGCGGCAATCAGTTCACCCGAAGGCCACCGATTTGAGCAACGCTTCGCACGTGGCGGTATCGGCCAGGCCGGGGTTAGCGATATTGCGGCTGACGGTAATTTCAGCGCCTGGCTGGATGACTGGCAGTGGCGTTCCGATGGGTTGCAGCTATTCCCTTCAAACCTGGTATTCAGCGTCGCTGGTCAGCAGGTCGATATGCGACTTGAAAGTTCATCGCTCTGGGTGACGCACGGTGACCGTGGCTATAGTCAAAAATCTGTTCAGGGGCAGGCCAGTTATTATTATAGCCAGCCAAATATTCAAATTAGCGGGACTATTCGAACCGGCAATAAGACAGTGTCGCTGTCGGGTTCTGCCTGGCTGGATCGGGAGTGGAGCTCGGCGCCGCTGGCGCAGAATCAACCGGGTTGGGACTGGTTTGCCCTGCATCTCGATGATGGCAACAAGCTAATGTTATACCGCCTGCGGGAAAATAATGGCGATCACTGGTTAAGCGGTAGCTGGATTAGCAAGGACGGTTCGAAGCAACATTTGCGTCGTGATGAAATTGAATTGATCCCAATACACACCAGGGAAATTAAAATCGGCGAAAAGCGGGCGATAAAACTACCGCTGGAATGGACTATCAAATTGCCGGGACTCGATCGACAGTGGAACGTAAAGGCCTTGTACGACGAGCAATGGATGGCGACGCGTTTTGCCTATTGGGAGGGCGTAGTACTGGTAGAAGATGCCAGCGGCCAGTCGACCGGAGTTGGTTATATGGAGCTAACCGGATACGACTGAGTCCCGGTCATTTCGACCGCTTCCCGGCTCATCATTCTGGCCTCTTCCTCGTCTCGTCATTCCGGCCCCCGAGCCGGAATCTGTTACCCCCCTCAATTAAGCCAAATCAGGAAATACCGGCAATCACAACCAATTTAGCCCGCTTCGTACTTTTCGATCTCTTCCTTTAACTCTCGATATTGTTTACAGGAAAAAAAACAGGATTTGTCCAGGTTTTCTAACTGTAATTTGGCTTTTTCCAACTGACCAATCTCAAGGTAAAGCTCACCCAGGTATTCCAGTGCCCCTTGTGCTTTGGTTTTATTTTTAGAGCTTTTCGATAGGCGGCCGTTGCGTCGTCGTACTACTTTAGCAGATAAAAGCGGCAAACCGGGTAAATAATCCAATCAATATCAGGATGCCACCAATCACCTCTAAGCCACCGCTAACCATCTGCAACAGAGACAATTCCCCCATGGCCACTCATTAGGGAAATCGAGAAACTTTTGTGTACCATGCCATATAAACAGATAGCCGGTGACGATCCGCAACAACGCATAACCCTGCTCTTTATAATCATCTAGAAATTTCATGCCTTAATCTCCGGGAAGCTAGAGTATGAGCGATCATTTTACCTTTAAGGCTCGATGAAGCCAACGCAGATGGCTCAACGTGTCAGCCAGTAGGTTGCTCCCGGCAGGTCCACGATGCTAAAGGTAAGAATAAAGTGTTCATCGAAATCGTTGAAATCGCGTGTTCCCAGCCCTACACGCAGGCGGTCTTTGAGAAAGCTCACATGAATATCGCCGCCAACGGTATTTTGCTCACCAATTTCGGGTTGATCCCAGGCATGGTACCAGGTGGGGGTAATTCCGAAGCTCGAGACCATGGCGGACTTTGTGCGGCGTATATACCCAAATCCGAGGCCCAAATAGTTTTCTCGCCTTTGGTCGGCACTTGATTCAAATAAGCCGCCTGCGAATCCAAGACTCGCACGTATATTCAGCAGATTGTTACTCGATATCGCCAGCGTCGGTTGCCAGGTTGCAAGTATGTCTCCCTCCGAAACATCGAAGCCGAGCTCGTAAGGCATAATGTTACGCCAGATCCAGTCTTCAGGAGCGGTCGATGGCGAGAATGTAAACCCGGGGTATTTGTAGGTAGTGCTTTGCAGTAGATGTGCGGTAGCTCCCATGAGTGGTGTAAAGGATTGTTTTCGAAGGTCTGGATTCGGCTCGCGCGCGGCAAAAATATCGGCCGCCTGGCGCTCCAGGTATACCAGTCGAGCCGAAACACGCCGGGTCATTTCCGTCGCCCAGGTGTCGGGGTCGGCGATGATCTGTGTCAGCAACGGCTCGGTCCCATCCCCTGTTCCAGTTGGAATGAAGTTCTCAGTCTTAAGATAATTGAAAAAGTTATTTTCTGATGCAAAAAGCTCCTTGTCCTTGTTATTACCTACTTCCCCTGCTTCGAGTGCCGCTATCAAACCATTATGGATAATCTGCATGTCGCGATCCGCGGGAGGTAAGGGCGAATAAGAGAACTCAAACAGGCTGTCTTTAGAAAATTCTCTCTCGGCGAGGCGAGCGAAAACATACCGGCCGCGGGCATCGTCACCGACGCCCACGGCGTCGTAAAACTGTATTCCTATCTTATCGGCACATCGGCGAAAATCTTGCGGCTGTAGTTCCGGTGGATACTGCAAACTACAAAGGTTGTTGGTAACCAGGATAATGGCGTCATATACACCCACAAAGTAATCATACTCACGAAATTTATAATCGAAAAAAGAGGCAAAATCGCCGAGCAGGGTTCCTGTTATCGGGGCACCACGGCTTGAGACCCGCAATACCCGATCAGCATGAATCGATTGGCGCGACAGGCCGATGCTGGCAGACAATCTCCTATCGGCTATACCGCCGCGCTTGATGATTGACAGCAGGGCGTCGGCCATCTGATCGCGAAATTGTTTGATATCCAGGCGGCATTCGATACCTGATTCAGATCCTGTATCTACCGGCGATCGCACACAATTATCCGCGACCCCGGCCTCCATCAGGCGTTGGGGTGAGTAGGGCGGCAAAATTTCGGGGTTGACTCTGTCGTAGGCGATTTCAAGTAACCGACCTGTTCTTTGGATTGCCTCGGCGCAGGTGACTGGCTTATCGAAATAGGGCAATTCCTTTCTACAATCGAAATCCCTATGCTCCTGTTCCACAATTTGTGCGAGTTGGTAAGCCAACTGCGAAAGGTTGAATCGCCAGTTCTCGCTGGTTGTTTCCCGGTAAAGTTCAAATTTTCTTGCCGTGCCAAGCGCACCTGCCAGCATAATGCTTTCGGAGAACAGGTTGAATGCCATGATGCGGCAGGCATCGGGTGGATTGCTCGAGGCACAGGCTCTGTTATCAGGCGGATCGGGTGATTCGTATCGGACCCGATTCGGATCCAGGTAAAGGTAGGTGACCGGAAGGGGATTTTTGGAGGCGTTAATATTGAGCTCCGCCAGGGTTCGAGCCAGTCCGACCGGCAGGTTGTCGAACAGGCCCCCATCGGCAAATTCGGCTTCGTCGAGTTCGTACCCTTTAGGACAAACCAGATCGTTATCTGATTGCTCCGCGGGGGATTCCGGTGAAGTTGCACCCCGTCGCAACACCAGACGGCAGTATTGGAACCGCCTGCGGCCAAATGCAGTAGGAAATGCGCTGGTTGCAACAGCGGCCTCGATGACACTTTTATCGGGAATCGAAAACTCGGGTGCGCTGCGTGGGTGCGGCATCAGTATCATCGCCGGGTCGGAAAGGCTGGGATAGTCTGCCGGGTCAAAGAAGTAAGCGATTGTGCCGTCTTCCTGCACACGCAACTCGAAAGGGATGTAAAAGCGCTGATTCTCTACTACGATATTATCAACTACCAGGTCCAGGGGTTCGACCCGTGTCACCGTAACCCCCCAGCGGCACCCTGCAGCCTTTACGATAAGCTGATTTTCGCCACTGCTCACCCAGATCTTCAGCGGACGCAAAATAATCTCTTCGCGAAAACATCGCGTCATCAGGCAGATAGATTTCTGAATCCGGATGCGGGGGCAACAGCGCATTGATATCCACTCGCAACCAGATATCGCGAAATAAATTTTTATCGATGCGGCTTACAAGCCCACCGTCGGCTTCAGGACGGGAGCACCAGGTTAAACCTGAAAGTATGGTATTGACGCCGCCAGCCGAGGCGCCAGTGATACTTGCTATCTGTAGTGGCCGGATCTTGCCGCCACTCAGGGTATGCAGATTTTCGCTCTCCCGTATCAGCTTGAGGATAGCCCAGTTGAGACCGGCTTCGTAGGCGCCTTTGCTGGCGCCACCGCTGATTGCGATCGAGAAGCGCTGGTACTCGACTGGTTCGCGGGCACTGAGGTTTCCAGATAGCAGCACGGAGCCGATGACGGCTGCCGTCATTATTCGAAGTAAGCAATTTATGCGAGAGGTA
>JACZQS010000353.1 GCA_022545625.1 Pseudomonadota bacterium | reverse complement strand
TTCCTGATAAATTTCGTATTCCGATTGTGAAAGCGAGCAAAGAAAACGTCAGACACTATGGTCTTACCCTTATTGAGAATCAGCATGCCTTCGAACTTCTGTCCGACGAGTTCGACTTGATACTAGCGAAGTATCGCTATGGGAAAAATTATAGACAAGACTTTCTAACGGAAGTCGAGGGTGGTGGTGGCTATTTTGTCGAGATGCATAATTTCCCACATATTCATGTTCCTCTGTCTCCCGATTGTGGAGGTTACATAATAGTCGGAAAAAAACTTTCAGAGGAAAACTTCAACTTCACCGCGTTCAGTATTCCTTACGGATTTGCGCTTCATACACCTGCCAACACCATTCACGGCGATGGAACAATAGCGGGTGAGCATGCGATCACCGTGGCAACAGCGTCGGCTGACGCCGACACCGTGCTTTTCTATAACGAGCACACTAAGGCCATGGCACGGGACGTTTTCCCAGTAGCATAACTAGATAGTTACCCAGGTAGAGGTGGTGTTTTTTTCAAGCTTGCCCGCCCGCTTATTTCATTCCACCAATCGCTTAAACCGAGGATTTTTTTCAGGATGTGCTCACTTTCGGGCGTGTTTCGAAAATAATCATACATGGGCGTAAAGTGGGGGTCGGCTAGGCTTGGCTGATTATCTGCTAGCTAATGTTATTACCACGTAATGCAGCGAGTATATTCATGCAAGTATCTATTTCTGGCAGTGCTTGCGCGATAGCCGCTTCATCGGGCTGGTTACCAGGCATTGGCATTACCAGGCGCTGAATTACCAGTTGCAAATTCAGGGGGACACCCATTGGCCGGCCCCGGAATTCACTAGGAAAATCCTTTGTACCTGCCACAGACCACAGTATCGAAAATGAAATTGATAAAGCTTATGTAATCAACGATGGGTAGCCCGGTATGTTGCTGTATCGAGGCGGCAAAAGTTGGAAAGGTGGTGCATTCCAGCAGGATCATTCCTGTGTCGGGATTATTTTTTACAAATTCTACTGAAATATCGACGATCTGCTCTTCGAGCAAATCGATGTCCAGTTCTGTTCTTGTGCCGCCCATGTGGGTTGCCATGAATTCACTGGACGTTTCGGCACCGAATACCTTGATTCGGTTCATATCGGGGTTGCCGCCTGCACTAATAAATCCTTCGGTTAGATGGGGCCTGGACGCTGTGAATACACCAATCGATTTTGCTGGCGATATCAGTCTTAAAAGCATGGGTAACAATATCAGCGGCGATGTAAACACGGGGATATTGACCGATTTTGCGATGACGTCCTGAACCGCTGAAAAAAAACCACAACAAGTGACAACGGCCCGCACACCCTCAGCTTCGAGTTCTTTAGCGGCTTCAATTAATAACTCAACTTCATCGGGTGGTGACGCTTCCCATTCGTCTTCTGGTGGTGGATACCATTTAAGGTTCTTAACGACTTTTAAACGAACGGGAAAGTCATAGGTGCTGGCATTGCCGACGTTGCCCGGTACCATTGGATAACGACGCTCATCGAAAAGTAGAATGCCGATCGCTTCTCCATAGTAGGGATAACCACCTTTAACGATCATTACTAACCTCGATTAAATCAATATTTCAAAAGGTGATATCAATGGTCGGGCGTTCACTGGTGATCTCCTCTAAAGTCTGCAAGTCGAATAGAATCCCGGGTTGGCGCGAAAATCCGGCTGACCTCGTCGTAATTCGACAGAGGTCGTTCAGTCGGCAGGGTATAAACAAATGAACGCTGCATCAGTCGTCGATCTGTTTCGTACATCTTGGTGGGAGTGCCGCTATGCAACGTGGCGTGATTATCCCAGATAATCAATTCACCGGGAGTCCATCGGTGCCGGTAGATATATTCCGGTTGCGAGGCCAGAGCAACGATCTGCTGAATAATTTCTCGACCCTTTTGATCGTCAATACCGTCGAACGCAAGCGGATCGAGATTCAGATAAAAAACTTTTCGTCCTGTTACGGGATGAACCTGAACGAGTTTGTGCCAGACAGGTGGCAATGCCTCGCGTTCCTCGACAGTCAGGGGAATGAACGAATCCGGATCGGATTCAAGCAATGGGTCGTTATGGGCATGGAAGCTCGACAAAATGCTGACCGATTCGAGATTCGCCTTCAAAGTGTCGGGCGCACGTTCATAGGCATCTGCTGAACTGAGAAACAGGGTATCGCCACCATCACGTGGTACCTCTACTGCATATAGCAATGTCGCTGCATTGACATGACAGGCGGCGGTGCCATCGGTATGCCAGTCGAAACCACCACGCGCAAAAAAGGAAAGCTGTTTCCCATTGTGACCCGTTATATTACCGATGGTCGATACTTCGGGGCATTCCTGAAAATTGAATTGCTTACGGGTTTCTATTTTAGGCTGGCCAAATCGATGGCAAAGGGCCGCCTGTGCTTCGGGAGTCAGCAACTGGTTGCGAAACAACAACACCGAATGTTGATAATATAGTTC
>JACZQS010000081.1 GCA_022545625.1 Pseudomonadota bacterium | reverse complement strand
TAAGTCTCCAGATGCTTGCGGACGTTACTGTCAGCGTTTTCGGTGATGATCAGCGATGCACTGGTATGTTGAATAAAGATGTGGCACAGGCCGGTTTTAATGTCCGATTTAGCGATGATATGTTCTATCTCGGGGGTTATATCTATGGTGGCTCTTCCCCGTGTTTGAATGGATGTCTGGTATTGTATAATCATATTGATAGAGTATAGGGAATGCCCTGGCAAAGGAGAATCAAAATGAATCCATCCATTCGCCATCTCCTCTGGTTATCATTGCTTCTGCTATTACCAGCAGCTAACCTGCCGGCTTCAGATTTCGACAAGGAACAACGATGGTCCGATCAGATAGTGGATTCGATACTGGATGGCGATCCAGTTTGGTTAATCGCCGATGGTCATCAGTTTTTATCGATTTTTACCCCGGCGGATAATGATTCCAGAGAAAATGGGTTAATCGTAATGCACGGCACCGGGGTCCACCCGAACTGGGACCAGGTGATTCGACCGATCCGGGTCGAGATGACAACGCGTGGCTGGAATACGCTGTCGATCCAGATGCCGATATTGGCCAACGATGCTGCGACGGAAGACTATGCAAAATTGTTTCCCGAAGTTACCCCCCGAATTAATGCTGCGTTACAGCATTTAGCATCTTATGGCAGCCGAAATATCGTGCTCATCGGGCACAGTATGGGATCGTCTATGAGTGCTTATTATCTGGCCAGAAATAGCCAGCAGGTTATCAAGGGGTTTGTCGCGATAGGTATGAATGCTACGCCAGTATTTTCCGATCTGGCCGGGCTTGAATCCGTCAGGGTACCGGTACTGGATTTGTTTGGCAGTGATGATTTGCCTATAGTTCTGGAAAATAGACTAAAAAAGGCGATGGCAGCGCAATCTGGCGGAAATCTTAGGTTTCAACAGCAGGAAATCGAGGGCGCGAATCACTTCTTTGATGATAAAAACGACGAACTGGTTGACGCGGTCGATGACTGGTTAAAGACCCTTCCCTAAGGAGAGATTAGCGATATCTTTTTCGGCTTACTCGATACGTTGATATCGGGTATCAAAATAGTCGGTGCCGGTTTTTCGTCACTGGTCTGTTGATAGTCGAGTGTAAAATGTAATCCACGACTTTCCTTACGCAACATCGCCGAGCGAATAATCAGTTCGGCTACCACGACCAGGTTGCGAAGCTCCAGCAGGTCGGACGATATTTTATAATTACCGTAATAATCATTAATCTCACTTACCAGCAGTCGAGTTCGGTGCAGTGCGCGTTCGAGTCGTTTGTTGGTGCGGACGATGCCGACATAGTCCCACATGAAACGGCGCAATTCGTCCCAATTGTGGGCGACCACTATATCTTCATCCGAATCGGTCACCTGAGATTCATCCCAATGGGGGAGCGTACGGTGCCTGGTCGCCGAGGACAGGGACTGGCTGATGTCTGCGGCGGATGAACGTGCAAATACCAGGCACTCGAGTAGCGAATTGCTCGCTATTCGATTAGAGCCGTGTAGCCCGGAATAGGCTACCTCACCAACCGCGTACAGGTTTTCGATATCGGTTTGACCATCGGTACCAATCATGATGCCACCGCAGGTGTAATGTGCCGCCGGGACCACGGGTATTGGCTGTTTGGTAATATCGATATCGAACTTGCGGCAGCGCTGGTAAATAGTGGGAAAATGCGACTTGATAAAAGCCCGGCTCTTATGGCTGATATCCAGGAATACACAGTCTATCCCGAGTCTTTTCATCTCGTGGTCGATCGCCCTGGCGACTATATCTCGTGGCGCCAGTTCGCCGCGCTTGTCAAAACGATGCATGAATCTCTCACCATCGGGCAGGCATAAAATCCCCCCCTCGCCGCGAATCGCTTCCGTTACCAGGAACGACTTCGCTTCCGGGTGGTAAAGGCAGGTGGGATGAAACTGGATAAACTCCATGTTGGCGACCCGACAACCAGCGCGCCATGCCATCGCAATACCATCACCTGTAGATCCGTCTGGATTACTCGTATAGAGATAGACCTTGCTGGCGCCGCCAGTGGCCAGCACGATTTTTTGCGCCGAAAAAACATCGACATGCTGATCGTTTTGATTGAGCGCGTAAAGTCCCCGACACTGTTTGGATTTGCATATCAGGTCGATGGCGATATGCTGGTCGAATATTTTTATATTGCTGTGTTCGTGCACATGCGCTAGCAGGGTTTGTTGCAGCGCCCTGCCAGTGGCGTCGGCAGCATGCACGACGCGGCGTTTGCTGTGCCCACCTTCACGAGTCAGGTGGAATCCACTGTCGCTTATTTCCTGTCGGTCCCTGGTGAAGGGCATACCAAGATCGGTCAGCCACTCGATGCTTTTTTTACCGGCTGCAACGGTAAATGAGACTACCTCTTCATCACACAGGCCGACGCCGGCAATCATCGTGTCCCTGACGTGTTGCTCGACGCTATCATCTGGCTCCAACACTGCTGCAATACCGCCCTGAGCAAAAAAGCTCGAGTATTGTTCGGTGTTAGATTTCGCTAATATTGCCACCGAGGTAGATGTCGGCAGATGCAGGGCAGTCGACAGCCCGGCAGCTCCTGAACCGACGATGACGACATCAAAATTATATTGCTTACTCATGCTCGACCCGGTGGGTAAAATTCATACGGGATTATATCGAATTGTTGATCCGCCAGGCAATTACTAGCCCGCAGCAGGAAGGTGGTGAGAAACGCGGGCTTGCCCCTGCCCCAGCTAATATCCCTGTATTGAAATGGTATTCTGGGTAAAATCGACCAGGGATGAAACCCGCTTATCATTTTCGACAATATCAAAACTTTTTAATCGAACTTTTAATTATATAATCAGTCTTTATTCCGGGCATCGAAAAATAAACTTTTTCTATAATTAGCGCCACTCAATTGGTGGGCTTGGGTTGGCAGGAACAGGCGGCATCGGGCAATAACAGGGTCAGCATCATTAGCGCGTGTGCGCTGTGAGAAAATTATAAGGGTATTAAATGGGGACGAATCTGCTTGATGCAGAGCTGGTTAAACGGGTACAGGCGGGAGACAAGGCTGCGTTTGATATTTTAGTACAGAAGTATCAGCATAAAGTAGTGAACCTGATCGCCCGATTTGTGTCTGACCAGACAGAATGTTACGACATAGCGCAGGATGCGTTTATAAAAGCCTATCGTGCGATTGGAAATTTTCGGGGTGATAGCCAGTTTTATACCTGGCTCTACCGTATTGCTGCCAATACAGCAAAAAATCACCTCGCATCAAGAGCACGCAAGTCATCGAATTACACGGTTGATGTGGAGGATGCCGAGCATTTTGAAGGTGAGTCGCGGTTAAAAGAGTATACGACTCCGGAAAATTTACTACTCTCCGAGGAGATTGAGCGGACCGTATTTCAGGCGATCAAAGATTTGCCAGATGACCTCAAATCAGCGATCACGTTGAGAGAGATCGAAGGATTGAGTTACGAGGAAATTGCCGAAGTAATGGATTGCCCCATCGGCACGGTACGATCCAGGATATTTCGCGCACGGGATGCAATTGATAAGGAACTTAGACCACTATTAGAATGACTAAGTAGGGGTGGAATTTAACAGCCTTTAGTTACGAGAAGAATTATGACAGAGCAGCAGGATAAAATATCATACCTACTGGATGAGTTTTCCGATGGTGCGCACTGCAGATCCGTTCTTGACGAAGTCGAGAGCGACGTCAATCTGAAATATAAAATGCGCCGCTATCAAATGATTGGTGAGGTAATCCGTCACGAATTACCGGTGCATATCAATACCAATTTTAGTGCGAATATTATGGCGCAAATCGATCAGATCGAAAATGCCGCCGATCTGTCTGGCAACAGGACATCTAACAAAATTGAACCTGGTTTAAATGATTCTAGTCTCAATAATGGGCGATCGATCTGGACCTGGTCAATGATGAAACCTCTCGCCGGAATGGCAGTTGCCGCGTCGGTAGCTGTCTTGGCAGTCACGCTATGGCAATTCTCGTATCTGGGTAATAATTCTGGCAAGACTAGTGAGCAAATTGTTGGCGTTGATCAGAAAAGAAATGATTTTCTGGCCAATGTGCCAGTCCAGGCTAACGCAGTAACTGTATCTTCGTCGGTAGACAGTGGTTTACGTTGGAAGATCAACAACAACACGCCGGCATTACAACAAAAATTAAACGCCTACCTGGTGAATCATACCGAATACTCGAATTCCATGCAGGGGTTGATCCCGCAGGCCAGGGTTGCCGGATTTGACGCACAAAAGTAACAGGACAGGTTCTATTCTATTGAATTCTATGCCAGTAAATCTTTCGGATTTGGGGAATCGTAGCAAGCATGGTGGGCGAGCGAGACCGGGTTTTCCCGATTCCAGGATGCGTGGTGGGAACTACCCGACGAAAAATTTGGGAATGAGAGGCCGCTCTGCGATCAACGCGGTAATTTCTCCCCGGGTCCGGTGGGTTCCTGGGTATGTTTTTCTGTCTCTCATTTTGCTGGCAGGTATCACCCAGGTCTCTGCGAACCCGGCAATGGAGTGGATCGAAAAAATGTCTGACTCCATGCGTAACTTGAGTTACCAGGGGAATTTCGTATACCTGCACGAAAACCAGCTCGAAAGCATGTCAATCCTTCATATAAAAGATGAATCCGGTGTAAGAGAACGGCTGCTGTCATTGAATGGTGAGGCGCGCGAAGTCATTCGCGACAACAAAAATCTAACCTGTATCTGGCCAGATAGCCGAAAGGTGGTGGTAGGTGATTCGAGCCAGAAAAATTTTTCACCGCTACTGGTACTGGATAATATAGCTAAAATTGGCAAATACTATGATATGAGCCTGGCCGATGGAGATCGGGTCGCTGGGCATGAATCAATCATTGTCGATATCAAGCCTAAAGATCAATTACGCTATGGACTCAAGTTATGGATAAATTCGAGTAACGGACTGTTGCTAAAATCAAATTTGATCAACGAGTTGCACGAGGTAGTAGAGGTGGTGATGTTTACCAACCTGGAAGAGCTGAGTAAAAAAGATCGAATGAAATTGATTACGATGCCGGAGCTTGATGACAGTTTTTCGCTGATTCAATTTCGTAGCGGAGATGCTTCCGGAAACATCGAGGTCGATATGACCTGGGGTTTTTCTAACCCGCCTGATGGTTTTTGGCAGGAATCAGCGGTGAAACGAAAGCTTGCCGACACGGAACAGTTTATTCACCAGATGGTTTATACCGATGGACTGGCATCATTGTCGGTATTCATTGAAAAACAAACCTTGCAGGTAGTTCAGGGTGAGACTTCGATGGGGGCTGTAAACGGATATATCCGTATATTAAACAATTATTCAGTCACCGCGATAGGTGCAGTCCCGGCGATTACAGTCCGGCGCATGGCCGAGTCGGTTTATCGCCAGGGTCCCTGATTTTAATACCCGTGCGTCGGCCAGGTTAATTATTCACAATAAAATACAGTCGAAGACCAGGTCGATTAGCACTATAATTCCGCTATGATTGAAGAGCAGGCTATCGTGTCCGGACTCGAAGGTGATCTGGCAATAATTCGCATGCAACGCCAGAGTGCCTGTAGCCATTGCGAACTCAATAAAGGCTGCGGTACGGGTGCCATCGGGCGTTTGCTTGGCCACCGAAGTAAACCACTGGCGATCAGGAACGATTACGATCTAAAGGCAGGGGATAGAGTTCTAGTAGGACTGCCGGACAGGGCTTTTTTAAACGCGAGTCTATTGATATACGGCCTGCCATTAGTGGCATTAATAGGCGGTGGCCTGTTGGCTCAATGGGCTTTTACCGGATCCGAATTAAGCGTATTTATATTATCCACGGCTGGTTTTATTGCCGGGCTGTGGTTTTCGGGCCAGATCGCGAAAAACCATTATTCGCAACAATTTAATCCACAAATTCTCGAAGTTGGCAGTGAACCGATAGATTGATTTCAGGTCTTACGGTGTGCAATTATTAATCCTTAAAAGGTAAAAAAATGAACTTCTATAGCAATTATTTCTTCCGTTTTATTTTGATAATGACATTGAGTGTGCCGTTATTGGCAGTGCAAGCTGCGCTACCGGATTTTACCTGGATCGTCGAACAGGCGAAAGACTCCGTGGTTAATATCAGTACCAAAACCAAAGCACGAAAAAGCAGGTCGATCGAGGGCCCATCGATCCCTGATTTTCCGGAAGGCTCCCCGTTCGGAGAACTATTCGAGAAATTTTTCGACCATGAAAATCCCAGGGAAAGACGACGTGATTCGCAGTCGTTAGGCTCCGGATTCATTATTTCCAAAGACGGATATATTCTGACCAATCATCACGTCATCGCGGGAGCCGATGAAGTCCTGGTTCGACTGGCTAACCGCGAAGAATATGTGGCCAGAATTGTAGGTTCGGACGAGGCCTCCGATGTTGCGGTACTGAAAGTTGATGCCGACAATTTACCTACGCTAAAGTTTGGCGATTCGGATGATCTCAAGGTCGGTGAATGGGTGCTTGCTATAGGTTCACCATTTGGATTTGACCATTCCGTGACCGCGGGTATTGTCAGTGCTAAGGGCCGCAGCCTCCCCGGCGACAACTATGTTCCGTTCATACAGACCGATGTTGCGATCAATCCCGGCAATTCGGGTGGTCCATTATTTAACCTTGACGGCGAAGTTGTCGGTATCAATTCCCAGATATACAGCCGTACGGGTGGTTTCATGGGATTATCCTTTGCCATCCCAATTGAAATGGCAGTGGATGTCGCTAACCAGATCAAACTAAACGGTCGTGTTTCTCGAGGCTGGCTCGGTGTTTTAATCCAGGAAGTGACCCGAGATTTAGCAGAATCTTTCGGCATGGATAATCCCCAGGGTGCCCTGGTGGCCAAGGTTCTGGAAGACAGCCCTGCAAAGGATGCCGGGCTACAGGTTGGTGACGTCATCGTTGAATTCAATGGTAGGAAAGTAATGCATTCGAGCAGCTTGCCGCCTTTGGTAGGACGGTCCGCAGTGGGCAAGGACGCGCAAGTTACGATTATCCGTAATCGCTCTCGCGAGATAATCAAGGTAAGGATTGCCGAGTTACCCGATTCGATGACTCGGGCTTCCTTCACACCCGGGGATGATAAACCGATCGAGAAATCCGCGCTCGGTATGAACGTGATCGAATTGTCAGAATCGGCACGGAAGAAGCTCAGGGTGCAGTCCGGGGTCGAGGTGACCGAGGTCGACGACACCGGTTCAGCTCGAGACGCGGGTATTCTGAAAGGTGATGTAATCACCATGATCGATAACCTTGCGGTCGACTCGGTAGACGATTTTGATGCAATTACCGACGATTTGAAGGCGGGTAAATCGGTAGCATTATTGGTGCAGAGACGATCCGGCCCGGTATTTCTCGCTATTCGTCCCGAAGATTCATAAGCAAATAGCTAGCCATCACAATCCGTGCATTTATTGCACGGATTAGATGCGCCCGTCACAACGCTTTAGGGAACCTCCCTGGGTTCGGGCGTGGTTAACCAATGTGTCGGGCTAATTGAATGAAGCTCAAATTTTACTACCGGGAGGACTGTCACCTGTGCGATGCAATGCGCAAGGCACTGGTGGTATTTAGTCGTAATCACAAGCCGATCCACTGGCAGGAAGTCGATATAGATCGAGATAAAAATTTAATACGCCGATTTGATGTTCTTGTACCTGTTCTGTATTTTGGAGATGCGGAAATCTGTCACCATTTCTTCGATGAAAAGGCACTCCTGATCGTACTGAAATAGCTGTGTGTAATTTACTTTACCAGTCCTGCCGTAAATTCCATCGATAATATTCTCGATTCCCGTGGCGAATCACACCTGGCAGGATGCAACACAGGTTTTTCGCCTTTTTGCTGTTGATTTGCCTGTGATTACCGTAAACTTCGCGAGTTTTTATCGAGACCCAGGGAATCAGGTCTCACGCCGACCCATCCTAACCTATAATCCGTCAGGGGAAATATTCATTGATGCGGATGAAAAATATACGAAATTTTTCGATTATTGCTCATATCGACCACGGCAAATCGACCCTGGCTGATCGCTTTATCCAGATATGCGGCGGCCTCAGTGAGCGTGAAATGGGAAACCAGGTGCTGGACTCGATGGATCTGGAGCGAGAGCGGGGCATTACGATTAAGGCGCAAAGTGTATCGTTAAAATATGAAGCAAAAGATGGGGAGACCTATACATTAAACTTTATCGACACGCCGGGACATGTCGATTTTTCCTACGAGGTGTCGCGATCGCTCGCTGCCTGTGAAGGCGCCCTGTTAATTGTTGATGCGTCACAGGGTGTCGAAGCGCAAAGTGTCGCAAATTGCTATACCGCCATCGATCTCGATCTGGAAGTGATTCCAGTTTTGAACAAGGTTGATTTGCCAGCAGCCGAACCGGAACGGGTTAAGCGAGAGATTGAGGAAATCATTGGGCTCGATGCCTCCGAGGCCCTGGAAATAAGCGCCAAGACAGGCCTTGGAATCGAAGAATTGCTTGAGCAGATTATCGAACTGATACCGGCGCCGAAAGGGGATGCCTGTAACAGGACTCAGGCCCTGATAATCGACTCCTGGTTCGATAGCTATGTTGGCGTG
>JACZQS010000352.1 GCA_022545625.1 Pseudomonadota bacterium | reverse complement strand
ATTTTGAATCAGATAACTTGCTGCAATGTTTTATGGTACTGACAAGTTCACTGCCATTTAGCAATAATTGCTGAATGAAAAATTCAAATCAGTACAAACGATATCAATTTCCATCAGAAATCATCCAATACGCCGTATGGCTTTACCACAGATTCAATCTCAGCCACCGTGACATTGAAGATTTATTAGCAGAACGTGGGATTAATGTTACATACGAGGCGATCCGATTGTGGTGCAATAGATTTGGCCCAGAATACGCGACCAGGTTAAGGAGAAAACATCGTGGCTATGGCGATACCTTCTTTATCGATGAAGTTTTCGTTAAGATTGATGGTATACAACATTACCTATGGAGAGCAGTTGATCAGGACGGAGAGGTTGTTGATGTGTATCTTCAGAAACGACGAGATGGTGCGGCAGCAAAGCGTTTCTTTAAAAGGTTATTGAAGAAACATCAAGACGAACCCAGGAAAATAGTAACTGATAAATTGAGAAGTTATGGCGTCGCACATCGGGAATTAATCCCTGATACAATTCACGATACATCTCAGTATGCTAACAATCGGGCTGAGCTTTCGCATCAACCGACCAGGGTTCGAGAACGTGGTATGCGTAGATTTAAGTCAATTCATCAAGCCCAACGTTTCTTGAATGTACATGCAGCAGTTTACAATTTATTCAATCTCGGTCGCCATTTAATATCGGCAGCTCATTATCGATTATTTCGGATGCGTGCTTTAGCGTGTTGGAAAAGTGCAGTAGCGTAACAGGGCAACACTAAAGGGAATTTGTATTGATAAAAAAGTTAACTTGTCAGTACCCTTGCAGCGGGGACTAACGACCGCTTAGGGCACACAGCCGCCCTTGAGGGATGAAATCTGAACGGCAGCTTTCTCAATAGCCGACGTTCAAAGCCCCTGGTCTAAAGTCGGCTCCCGGCACAAACCAGTCGTTGTGATAACCTCGGAGAACTACCGGTAACGGCCAGTTATGGATCAATAGGGTCAGACTCGATTGATTTGTAATTTGAATGCTAAGGGCTTACCGATGCCCTTGCGGCTGCGAAGGCCCCCAGGCTTAGTTGCAGGCGCTCCCTGCTCGACGTCAGAGTTATACGGAAGTAACCAGGTATGGAGCATATGGTCCCGGGCATCACGAACAGGTTATGAGCGGCGAGAATTTCGGAAAATGCCATATCATCATCCATCGGTGCTTTGGGCAGCAGGTAAAATGTGCCGTCTGGTTGGTGCACCTCGTAACCGGCATTTTGCAGGCCAGCCACCATTAGATCACGCTTCGCTTCCAGTTCGGTCAAGTCGATAGACAACTTGTCCAGATCACTGATGGCATGCTGCAGCAGCGCCGTGGGAAACAGCCAGCCGCCGGCTATCTGAGCGGTTAGGATCTGCTGCCGCCTCTCTTCACGTTCTGGCATCTGCGGCGGCAAGGCCAGGAAGCCTATACGTTGTCCGGGGGTGAGCAGTACCTTGCCATAGCTGTACGCGATCATCGAGTATGGGTAATAGGCGGCGGGACTGGGAAACGGTTTGCCTTCGAACACCAGGCGTGCGTAGGGTTCGTCCGAGAGCAGATAAATTGCTTTACCCTGCTCATTGGATGCGTGCTGCAATACCCCGGCGAGTTGCTCCAGTGTCTGTGGTGAATAGACTTTTCCGGTGGGATTATTGGGTGAGTTTACGATCACCATACGGGTACGGGGGGTGATGGCCTTCGCGATCGCGTCAACATCGAGGTCGAAGCTGCCCGACAGGACTGGTACCTTCACACAAACGGCACCCGCCTGTACCAGCATGGGTTCGTAGCCGAACCACGGCGGCAGACTGAATATGACCTCGTCACCGAGATCCAGAAACACGTTGAATGCAATTGCGATGGCGGCAAAAGCACCACTAGTCATGGCGATATCCTGCGCATCGAAGGTCACTCCACGCCAGTTGCTCAGGGACGTGGCGATTGTTTCACAGGTCTCCATGTCATTGAGTTTGTACGCGTACCAGTCCTTGTCCTGTGGCGGCACCCATTTTTGCAGTGCTTCGGCGAAGCCGGGGATGGGCATTTCCTGCGGATTTCCAAAGGTGAAATCGAAAATATCGGGATCACGGCTGTGCTTTGCGTAGGTGGAATTAGTGGCGAAGTCCATCAGACGCTGGTTGACTTGCATTACCGATTTCATTCGTTCCGTCACAGGCATTCTATTTACTCACTAGTCAGGATTCTGGGGACAGTATACAAAATTTGAAAAAATCCAGGGTTCACAGAATTCGACACCAGATTCCAGGATAGTAAATCGAGACTGACCTCATTGATTCTAATGCCTAACGGCAGCAAAGGGCACTTTGAGCCCCTTGCGTTTCGATTCTGAAGGTCTGCTTTCCCGTTAGCTGACGTTCAATATTCCTGGATTAACTTCTGCTTACGGCTGCGATCTCAACTGGTCAACGCAACACTTTATCTTTAGATTAAAAGATGGG
>JACZQS010000351.1 GCA_022545625.1 Pseudomonadota bacterium | reverse complement strand
TCTCCTGTATCCCGCGACCAATGGAATCGAGACTTCTGCAGCGGCAAATCGAATATTAAAAAAGATCGAAAAACACGATAATAAAATAGATGGAAAAACGGTGCCGATTGCAATCAATGGGGCGATAAGCAGTAGTGTTGCCAGTGAAGATACCACGGTCGAAAAACTGATGGATATTCTCGATGAGCTATTAGTCAGGGCATTAAGTGAGGGTGATAACAAGATCGTGAGTGTGCTCCAGCCTGACGAAAAAAAATATATGACAGTCGAGAGAGCACTAAAGTATATCGAACATGGTGCGGCCGACGGGATCAAGGATCATCTTGGCGAACTAGTACTCAGTATCCTTCCACTACTGGAGCACGCTGATCTGGTTCTTGGCCTGGAACTTGAATCAGTGAATCAATCCTTGAAAGAACGCTTAGGAAAATCTAAACCAGTCAATACTGGGCATGATGCAGGGGTTCGCGAAACAAGGGAAAAAATAGGCTAGCTGCAAATCTTTGCCGACCTGGATAATTCGTGGTTTTATAAAAATAAGTTTCAAAATGAAACTTTCCTTTGATGCTAGACTCAATATAATGTACTGTAGTAATTAGTGATCTCACCGGTTTGACAACCTGGGCAATAGCTTGAATATATTGGTCTTTTTCTGTGGTTTGTTCGCTCTATTATTCGCGATAGCCCGCTATACAATACGCTTTAGAATTCTGGCCATAGCCACAGCGGCCTTCCTGTTAATTTTTACTCTAGCCGATGGGTTTAGTTTTGCCTGGGGCGCAGTTGTCTGGGTAGTTTTTTTACTACCGACGATTATTTTAGGGCATCCAGAAATACGCCAGAATATTATTTCAAATCCCCTGCTAAAACGAATAAAAGCTGTATTACCACCAATGTCTGATACCGAACGCGATGCCATTGAAGCAGGGAGCGTATGGTGGGAGTCGGAACTTTTTCGTGGCGCGCCCGACTGGGGAAAATTATTGCACTACAAAACCCCGGTATTGAGCCGCGAGGAAAAGGCTTTTATCGATGGTCCCGTGGACCAGCTCTGCGCGATGATTGACGACTGGGATATTACTCACAATCGCATGGATCTGCCGGAAGAGATCTGGACATTCCTTAAGCAGCATTGTTTTTTCGGCATGATAATTCCGAAAAAGTATGGCGGCCTTGAATTTTCCGCTTACGCCCATTCCTGTGTAGTGATGAAAGTATCATCCCGAAGCATCTCGGTCGGTGTAACCGTTATGGTGCCTAACTCACTCGGTCCTGCCGAATTGCTTTTACACTATGGTACGCAAGCCCAGAAGGACCATTTTTTACCGCGCCTGGCTGATGGCCGTGAAATCCCATGTTTTGCGTTGACCGGTCCCGATGCCGGGTCGGACGCTGGCTCACTTCCGGATACCGGATTGGTGTGTAAGGGTAAATTCGATGGCAAACAGGTGCTTGGACTTAAGCTTAACTGGGAAAAGCGATATATCACACTAGGTCCTGTAGCGACGGTGCTGGGTCTGGCGTTTAAGGTTTATGACCCAGACGGGTTGCTCGGTGGAGAAGTCGATCTTGGTATTACCTGTGCTTTGATACCCGCCAATACCCAGGGAGTGGAAATAGGTAATCGCCATTTTCCGTTGAATGCAGCATTTCAAAATGGTCCAAACAAGGGAAGGGATGTTTTTATCCCGATGGAATATCTTATTGGCGGCCAGGAAAATATCGGTAGGGGCTGGCGCATGCTGGTGGAATCCCTGTCGGCTGGTCGCGGTATATCACTTCCCGCGTTGGGAGCGGCTGCCGGGAAATCTACCGCACGGGTAACAGGGGCTTACGCTCGTATTCGAAAACAGTTTAATACCTCTATCGGAAAATTCGAGGGTGTAGAGGAAGCTCTGGCGCGTATTGGCGGCCTGGCCTACCTGATGGAAGCCGGGCGGTTGTTAACCGTTTCGGCCCTGGATAGCGGTGAAAAACCGTCGGTAATTACCGCGATATTGAAATATCACAACACCGAAAAAATGCGACAGGTAATCAACGATTCGATGGATATACACGGTGGTCGTGGAATTTGTCTGGGTCCGAGCAATTACATTGGCCGGGCCTATCAGGCAGTGCCTGTAGGTATTACAGTCGAGGGGGCCAACATACTAACGCGCAGTATGATAATTTTTGGACAGGGAGCGATTCGCTGTCACCCCTATCTGGTCAGGGAGATGGATGCAGCGACATCTGAAGATGAAGCCGCCGGACAGCAGGAGTTCGACAGCGCCCTGGTTGGTCACATGGGCTATTTTGTGAAAAATCTATGCCGTGCCTTTGTCTATAGTATTAGCGGCAGCCACCTGGCTGAATCTCCTATGTCTGGGCGAATTGGAGCCTATTATCAGCGGCTGGGCCAGATGAGTGCCGCATTTGCAGTAACAGCCGACCTGGTATTGATGATTTTAGGCGGGGCATTCAAACGCAAGGAAAAATTGTCCGGGCGATTTGC
>JACZQS010000350.1 GCA_022545625.1 Pseudomonadota bacterium | reverse complement strand
TTTTGTATCAGAATTCATAGTGGGTGAGTCCATAATCAGAGATTGGACGGCACTATACCGGTATACCTGATATGGGGTTAAATCGATATTATGTATGCTTAATATAGACTCAGACTATAGATTGTAACTTCCCAGATACTACTCGAATGGATAGTTTGATTGAATCATTTCAAGAAAAGCATCGGTGACCCGAAGCGTTCGACGTTCGTTCAGGCAGATAACGTATTGTTCGCTATTCAACTCGGCATTGCTAACCGGTAGTGCGCGCAGCCTGGAATCGGCCAATAGCTCGTTCTCTGCAACAATGCCGACACCAAATCCAGCTGCTACGGCTTCGCGTACCCCTTCACGGCCGGTAATCTCCATCACCTTGTTTATCTTGGCGCCAATACGTTGAACCGCTTCTTCAAATATCGACCGGGTTCGTGAACCTTTTTCGCGCAGAATTATGCGCTGTTCGAGTAACTCCTCTATCGTAATTGAGCGACGCTCGCCCCAACTGTGATCCTGATTGACGAATACCACCAGTCTGCCTGGCGTCAGTGGTATCGAAAACAGGCGACTATCGTCCTGTGGAATATTTGGCAGGAATGCGACGTCGCAGCGTTGTGCCATCAGCCAGGACATGATTTGTTGCGAATTTCCATATTGAATCGAAATTTCTATGCCGGGAAACAGGCGCTGAAACTGCGCCAGCAAGGGCGTAACAATATAGGGTGAATCCGCGGCCACGAGTAATTTTCCCGATGTTAAAGCGCGTGCCGATAGCAATAATTGCTCAACTTCTTCCTCGTAGCGGAACATATGGCGGGTAATGCTATGGGCCGATTTACCGATATCGGTAAGCTCTATATGGCGCCCGTGGCGAATGAACAACTTGATCCCGTAACGCTCTTCCAGCTCTTTTACCTGTCCCGACAGGGTTGGTTGGGTAATATGCAGAAATTCAGCAGCCCTGGTAAAACTGGCGTGCGTGGCGACTGCATGGAATGATCGCAGGTGCGCGTGAGATATTGGCATAACCTATTTAAAGCATTTATTATATCGATTTGATAGATACTATTTAATAACGGTATAAATGGCAATTCGTTAATTAACTTCCAGACTTCAGATCACTATGACCAACGACCTCAGTAATAACAGTGCAGTTAGTTCACCGACCGGTGACCCTTATTTACTCACCCCGGGCCCGCTCACCACGTCGCCAACCGTGAAGCAGGCGATGCTGCACGATTATGGATCGCGCGATACTACCTTTATCGACATTAATGCGCACATACTGGAAAGATTGGTCGCGATCGTCGACGGAGAAGGCAGCCATGTCTGCGTACCCCTGCAGGGTAGCGGCACCTTTGTGGTCGAGGCAATGATCGGAAACTTTGTACCGGCCGATGGGAAATTATTGATCCTGGTCAACGGTGCCTATGGTCATCGTATCGCTAAAATGTGCGATTACTATCGGCGCGATTACCTCATCCAGGAATCGGCCGAAGATGTTCCGGTCGATACCGATGAACTCGATCAAACCCTGGCCAACGACCCGGGCATCAGTCATGTGGCGATGATCTATTGCGAAACCACATCGGGCATTCTTAATCCGATTCAACAAATATCCCAAATCGTTGCCCGCCATGCGCGTGGATTGTTGATCGATGCGATGAGTGCCTTTGGCGCATTGCCGCTGAGCGTCAAGGAAATTGAATTCGATGCGGTGGTAGCATCGAGTAACAAGTGTCTCGAAGGTTCCCCAGGCATGGGCTATTGTATCGCGCGTCGATCTGCCATCGAAAAGACTAAAGGTAATTCGCCCTCGCTGAGCCTGGATTTATACGACCAGTGGCAGGCGATGATGAAAAATAAACAGTGGCGATTTACCCCGCCAACCCATGTGTTACTGGCTTTTGACCAGGCGCTCAAGGAATTCGAAGAAGAGGGCGGCGTCGAAGGTCGCGGCGGGCGTTATCGGCAAAATGCCGATCTGATGATTTCGGGTATGCGCAAAATGGGATTCAAAACCCTGTTAGCCGATGACTTTCAGGCGCCGATTATTATTACCTTCCACATGCCAGTCAATCCGGAGTTTGATTTCAGTGCCTTTTACGATGGCTTGCGCGAACAGGGGTACGTGATTTACCCTGGAAAATTGACCGTGGCCAACAGTTTTCGGATTGGCTGTATCGGCAGAATTAATCTCGAACAGATGCAGGGGGCGTTGGACGCTGTTGCAAAAATCCTCACAAAGTTTGGTATCGACGAAATAATTAATGCAAAATAGTCGGTCTAGTTCTCGAACCTAAACTGATGGCTTATCGTCAGATGGGGTAGCACAGTCAAAACACGCTGTGAATACGTCCATGTAAGCTCGACGACAGCATCCCTGCTGTCGACGGTTTTGCCTGCACCACCCCATCCGATCGTAATTTTTGTCGGACTCTAATTGATGGGGTAAAACTATTTATGTCAGTACAAATTCCTGAGCGCGCGAGCGCGGTAATTATC